>CBINGT010000510.1:0-2718 GCA_966250245.1 uncultured Anaerolineae bacterium | reverse complement strand
AGCGCAGCGTAACGCAGCGCCGGCGCGCGCAGCATGCGCAGGAAGAAGAACGTCATCAGCGTCACGCTGAGCAGCAGCCATCCGTAGAGGCGGATCTCCGTCGTGTAGTACACCGCCAGGGGAAGCGCCGCCAGCACCAGCGCCGCAAACCACGCCGCCCGCCGCCCCAGCCAGTCCGCGCCGATACGATACGTCACCGCGACGCTCAGCACGCCCGCCGCGATCGCCGGGAAGCGCAGCGCGATGTGCGACGGCCCCACCACCGACCACCACGCGCTTAGCGCCAGGGTGTAGAGCGGGGGATGGCGGTCGCCTGCGAGCTTGTCGAGGATCACCGAGGGGCGATGGTCGCGCGCGGCCCAGGCCGTCCAGCCTTCATCGGTCCACACCGGGCGCGTCGCCGCGCCGGAGAGTCGCAGCGCAGCCGCCAGCAACAGGATCAACACCAGCGGCCAGAGCGCGCGAGCGTGTTCTTTCTCAAGCGGCGCAGGTTGCATCTACGTGTCCTTCGGGGTGGTGCGGCTCTAATCCAGCGCGCGGCGCACGATGTCCAGCGCATCCAGCGCGCCGAGGTTGCGCACCGTGACGCCATACGCGAGGTGCTCGGCGTCGAAGGTCGCGGTGCGCCCGTCCGGCGGCGCGTTGAGGTGCACGCCATCGGCGCTCAGGCCGCGATCCGGCAAGGCGTCCAGCGCGGCGAAGCTGTCCCACAACGGGATCTCATACTCCGCCGCAAGCTCGCGCACCACGGCGTTGAACTGGTTGACACGCTCGTCACGCTCCGGGCCGAGGTTCTGCGGCGGGATGGTGCTCAGCACGGGAATCACGCCCCACGCCAACGACTCGTCGAGGATGCGGCGCAGGTTGGCGCGGTAGCTGTCCACCGGCCGCCCGGCGGCAACGTCGTTCGTTCCCAGGGTAATCAGCGCGACGCTGGGGCGCGCCGTGCGGAACTCGCAGACCAGCGGGGATTCGTTCGCGTTGCACGCGCCGGAGACGTTCAGCGCCGGGTTGAGCGCATCGTCGGTCGTCCACCCCACCTCAGCGGCCCACGACCACGCGCCGAAGGATGGCTCGCCGCGCCCGTTCGGCTGCGAAAAGGCGTCGATCGCGGCCTGGAGCGCGCCGTACTCGCCGAGATCGACCTGCCCCTGCGCGATCGGCTTGAGGAAGCGCCCGTCCGCGCTGATGCTGTCCCCCACCAGCGTAAAAACGCCCGGCAACGCGCCGCGCGCCTGTCCAGCCTCATAGATCGCACGCAGCCGGTCGCGCCGCGCGGGGCTAACCCAGCCGGTGACGCCGTCCACCTCGCTCCCCCCAAGCCAGCGCGCCAACACCCACACAAGCGCCGCGACCAGCGCCAGCAGGATCGCCGCCGCGATTCCCCAGCGCCATCCCCGGCGAGCCATGTTTTAGCCGAACCAGCTTTCCGGCGGCATATCCTCGGTCCAGAAGGCGAACAACTCGCCCACCGAGCGGCCTTCGTGGTTGCAGCGGATCGCCTCGCCGATCACCGGCGCAACCGACTCGATCTTCAGTTTCGGGATGCCCTTGATCGCGTGCGGGGCGTAGACCGTGTCGGTGCAGACAATCTCATCGACGCACGTCAGCGCCTTCAGCCGGTCGATCGCGTTGCCGGTAAACAGACCGTGCGTGCACGCCAGCGAGAAATGCTTGACGCCCTGCTCCGACATCGCCTGCACGATCTCGAACATCGTGCCGCCGGTCGCGATCTCGTCGTCGATCACGATCGCGCGCTTGGGCGTGGGGCCGCCGCTGCCAAGCACCGTCGCGATCTCGACTTCCGAGTCGCCGAGGCGCACCTTGCTGCCGACCGCCAGCGGAAGTTGCAGCGCATAGGCCAGCTTGGTCGCCTGCTTGGCGTACCCCACATCGGGCGAAACCACGACCGTATCAGTGAGATCCTGCTTCTTGAAGTGGTCCACCATCACCCGCAGCGCGGTCAGGTGGTCGAGCGGCACGTCGAAGAACCCGTGCGTCTGCGCGGAGTGCAGCGCCATCGCGATCGCCCGGTCCGCCCCGGCCGTCTCAATCAGCCGCGCAACCAGCTTGGCAGTAATCGAAATGCGCGGCGCGTCCTTCTTGTCGGAACGGGCGTAGGAATAATAAGGAATCACCGCGGTAACGCGCGCAGCGTCACCCGTGCGAGCGATATCAAGCATCATCAGAAGCTGCATGATGTGGCGGTGGACCGGACTGGTCAGCGACTGGATGATGTACACATCCTTGTTGCGGACGCTTTCACCAAGCTGGACCTTGAGCGTCCCGTTGCTGAAGCGCTCGATCCGGGTGGGGCGGAGAGGCACGCCGAGGTGTTCGCAAATCGCACGGGCAAGCGGCTCGTTCGACGTCCCGGCGAAGATGTAAGGACCTTCCGCGGTCAAACTCGACCTCCTTCGCTGCTCTGCTGGTGTGCAGATTATCGCTCTACTTTACCGCTGCGCCCCAGACATGCAACCTTACAGTGAAACTTACATACCTCGCTCAAATAGCACGCTTTGCCTCAGCGGGGATATAATGCGATTACAAATGGGGGGTGGGTATGCTGAAAGCGTTGGAGCCCGATGATCGATAGGGTTCGTCCACTGCGCTGGCCCGATGACCGCGCCGCGCTCATTGAGCACTTCCGCCAGGCCCACGAATCGGATGATGACGAGCTGTTAAGTACGTGGTACGGCACGCTACCCGGCTTCGACC
>CBINGT010000509.1:0-2725 GCA_966250245.1 uncultured Anaerolineae bacterium | reverse complement strand
TGGTCTAAAATGAGAGTGTCTGCGCGGGTGGAAGGCTGATCGAAAGTGGGTGGGCGATGGCAGAATGAGTGGGGCAGGCGCCGCCGAGCACCGCGGTCGAGACGCTGGATGGAGAGGGGCGCGTGGGCGGCTATCTCGTCGTGTGTGGCGGCGCGGGTTTGGCAGCGGGTGGAGCAAGCTCCGCCCCTACACCGCACTGTGGTAATATGCACGCCCGGCCAATTGAACCGCTCCCCCTATTCCCTGCTGCTTCTTGCTCTTGCTAACTGCTAACCGCTAATCGCTAACTGCTCAAGTTGGGACGCAGCGGCTTTCCTGTTACACTTGATCGGCTGTTGGCTGCTGCGCAAGTGCAGCATGGGATCGGTACGCTTCAAGGAGATAGTCGGTTATGGACCCGGTACGAATTGGCGTGATCGGCGGCTCGGGGTTGTACCAGATGCCCGAGCTGGCGGACATTGAGGAGCGCCGGATCGACACGCCTTTTGGCCCGCCGAGCGACGCGATCATTATCGGCACGCTGGCCGGGCAGCGCGTCGCGTTTCTGCCGAGGCACGGGCGCGGGCACGTCCTTACACCGTCAGAAGTGCCCTATCGCGCCAACATCTACGCCCTGAAATCGCTGGGCGTGCGGCAGGTGATCGCGATCAGCGCGTGCGGCTCGTTGCGTGAGGACTTTGCGCCGGGGCATGTCGTCGTGCCGGATCAGGTGGTTGACCGCACCAAAGACGAGCGTGGGCGCAGCTTCTTTGGAGATGGGCTGGTCGCGCATGTGTCGGTGGCGGACCCGTTCTGCGCCGAACTTAACCAGATTGTCGCCGATGCCGTTGCCGACGCCGGGGGAACGGTTCACCGGGGCGGGACGTACATCACCATCGAGGGGCCGCGTTTCAGCACGCGCGCCGAGAGCGCGCTCTATCGCGCGTGGGGCATGGACATCATCGGCATGACGACCTCGCCTGAAGCGTTCCTCGCACGCGAGGCCGAGATGTGCTACAGCGTGATGGCGCACGTGACCGATTATGACGTGTGGCACGAGGTCGAGGAAGACGTCTCGGTCGATATGGTGGTCCAGACGCTGAACGCGAACGTCCGCTTGGCGCAGCGCGCGCTGCTCGGCGTGGTGGAACGGCTGTCGGGTGGGATCGAGGACTGCGCCTGCTATCACGCGCTCGAAACCGCGCTGATCACCGATCCGAGCCGCATCCCGGCCGAAACACGCCAGCGGCTGGATTTGCTGGTCGGCAAGTATCTCGAACGCCGCTAACCTCAGCCCAACGAGCGCAGACGAGCCCTCTATGAGCAGCACCATCACCGCGATTGCGCTGCCGGAATACGACGACGAGCTGGTGCAGGCACGTGCGCGCATCGAGCGCACGCTGCTGGCGATCGCCGCAGCGTTTATCCTGATCAATCAGGTGGCACTGATCATCGCACGGAGCCGGAGCTGGACGACGCTCTGGCCGGTGGCGGTGTGGGCAATCTGCGCAGCGGTCGGGCATACGCTGCTCCGGCAGCGGCTGCCGGGGCGCGATCCGCTGCTGTTTCCGCTGGCGATGTTCCTCACTGGCTGGGGGCTGAACCTGATCTCGCGGCTCGTCCCTGGGTATATGGGGCGGCAGACGCTGTGGCTGGTGATCGGGCTGGCGGTGATGCTGGCGCTGACCTTCGCGCCGGGCGACCTGCGCTGGCTGCGGCGCTATCGCTACACGTGGCTGATCGGCGGACTCGCGCTGCTGGGCATCACTATCCTGCTCGGGCAGAACCCGTCCGGCGAGGGGCCGCGCCTGTGGCTCGGCTTTCGCGGGCTGTATTACCAGCCGAGCGAGCTTTTGAAAATCCTGCTGGTCGCGTTCCTGGCGAGCTATTTCGCAGAGCACGCGCCGTATATGCGTGCCGAGTCCCGGCGGGCGCTGCGCTGGTCTGCACCGGCGCCCGCGTTTCTGGGGCCGGTGCTGTTGATGTGGGGCGTGTGCGTTGTGGTGCTGGTCTGGCAGCGGGACCTCGGCACGGCGACGCTGTTCTTCCTGGTGTTCCTGATCATGCTCTACCTCGCCAGCGGGCAGATGACGTTGCTTCTGGGCGGAATCGGGCTGCTGGCGCTGGCTTCGCTCGCCGCCGCCCAGCTTTTCGACGTGGTGGGGCTGCGCGTGCGCGTCTGGCTGGACCCGTGGCCGACTGCCGACTCCGACGCCTACCAGATCGTGCAAAGCCTGATCGCGGTCGCGTCGGGCGGGCTGTTCGGGCAGGGGATCGGACAGGGGCAGCCGCAGATCGTCCCGGTCGTGCATTCCGATTTTGCGTTTGCCGCGATCGGCGAGGAGTGGGGGATGCTCGGCATGGTGGCGGTGACGGCGTGCCTCGCGCTGATCGTGGTGCGCGGGATGCGGATCGCGGTCGAGATGCGGGCGCCGTTCGAGCGCCTGCTGGCGGCCGGGCTGAGCGTGATGCTGGCCGTCCAGGCGTTGCTGATCATGGCGGGCGTGTTGAAGCTGATCCCGCTGACCGGGATCACGCTGCCATTTGTGAGCTATGGCGGAAGCTCCTTGCTGACGATGTTCGTAATGACCGGCCTGCTGCTGATCCTCAGCAACCGCGAGCGTGAAACTCTATGACAGCCGAGTTGAATCGCGTCACGCGCTGGATGCTGTTCGCCTTCGCCACGATCCTGGTTTCGATTGCGTACTGGGCCGTGATCGAGGCGGATAACCTGACCGCGCGCGAG
>CBINGT010000508.1:0-2736 GCA_966250245.1 uncultured Anaerolineae bacterium | reverse complement strand
GTATCCTCTTGCTTGCGCTTCTTGCGGGCGCTACGGTGCTGTCCGCTTGTAGCGACAGTGGCGAGCATCCGGCCACCTCGGCCAAGCTCCCAGAATGGGTGAGCAGCGCGCCACCTCGCGTGCGGGAAGCCTACAACTACGCTATCTCGCACGGGAATGAGCTCGCACACTATCCCTGCTACTGTGGTTGCGGCGCGATGGGCCACACCAGCAACCTGAGCTGCTATATCCGGGACGTGGCCGAAGATGGAACGATCACGTTCGACAACCACGCGACCGGATGCGGCATCTGCGTCGACATCACGCACGATGTGATGCGCTTAAAGGCCGACGGACGATCCTCGCCATACATACGCGCTTATATCGACGCGCAGTACAGCCCGTTCGGCCTCGGCACCAACACGCCGCTCCCCAGGGGGTAATGCTGGTGCTGCGTCCTGCAACCCGCCTACGCCTGATCGCGGCAACTTTCGCGCTGCTCGCACTGACATTCCTGGTAGTACCGTTCGGTAACGAGACGTCCTCAGCGGAGCGCACGGTACACATCGACGCCACACAGTTCGAGTTTGAGCCGGGGCGCATCCATGTGAACCAAGGCGATCGCGTCGTGATTAAGCTCACTGCCTCGGATGTAGTCCACGGCTTCTACCTGGACGGCTACGGGATTGAGCGGCGGGTCGAGCCGGGCGTCATGCAGGAAATAACGTTTGTCGCCAATAAGGCCGGGAAATTCCGCTATCGTTGCGCCGTGTCGTGCGGGCCGCTGCATCCCTTCATGATCGGCGAGCTGGTCGTGAACGCCAACACGCCATATTGGCGCGCGCTCGGCGTGGTGCTGAGCGCTTCGGCAGGGATGCTGGTTTTTCTGTGGCAAGCAGGCCGGAACGAGTCCTTTGAGGAAATTACCCATGAGAGCAAGTCACGTTTCTAAGCCGCGTCGAGCCAAGAAACGCAGCCAGAGCACCGTTTTCTGGATGCTGGGTGGCGCGCTCGGCAGCATTTTCCTGATTGTCGCAGCACTGGCATTTACGTCGCGTGGGGAAAATCAGCCGGGCCAAACCGTGTTCGATCCCGATTTTGAGCCGCAGGTCACCGGCGGGCCGCGCGTCGAAGTTGTGGAAGACGAGGTGCTGGATTACGGCAAGGTCAAGCTGAACACGGTCATCAATACCGTTTACACCGTGCGGAATGTCGGTGACGAACCCCTCCTGATTCTCGGCGAGCCTCGCGTCGAGGTTGTCGAAGGCTGCTGCCCGCCACGTGCGGTCGTCAGCTCGATGGTCATCGATCCGGGGCACGAGGGGCGCATCTCGATGTCGTACTCAATGCACGAGGGCATGGGCGGCCCGCACGAGTTCCGCGTGCATCTGAAGACGAACGACCCGGTCGAGCCGACCAAGTATCTGACGATTTACTCTGACTGGGTATCGTAGCGATGCTAAATCAGGGGCGCATCGATTTGTTGGAGCGCGTGCCGCTGCTCAAGCGCACCTTGAAATCGCGCGCCTTCCAACCGGCTGCGATGCTCCTGACGCTGGCGGTGTTCACGCTGGCGATCCTTGCAGGGCTGGTCGGCACCCCGGCTGGCAGTCGCAACTTTGGGATCGTCTTCGTCTGGATCGTGTGGTGGGCGCTGCTCATTGCGGTGCTTGTCCCATTCTTCGGGCGGCTGTGGTGCACTATCTGTCCCATCCCGGCGCCGGGCGAATGGCTTCAGCGCCGCGCGATCGTGCAGCGCAGGCAGGGCAAGCTGTGGACGCGTGGCCTGCGCTGGCCCCGGCGCTTGAAGAACATCTGGCTGCAGAACTTCGGCTTTCTTGGCGTTGCGATTTTCAGCACGATCATCCTCACCCGCCCCACCGTGAGCGCGTGGGTCTTGCTCAGCTTCCTGCTGGTTGGCGTGGTGCTGAGTGCGCTCTACAAGAATCGCGTGTTCTGCCGCTACGTCTGCCCGGTCGGCGGTTTCATCGGGCTGTACTCGATGATGGCGCCAGTCGAGTTGCGCGTCGCCGATCCTGACGTCTGCGTGGCGCACAAGACGAAGGATTGCCTCACCGGGAACGAATACGGCTACGGCTGCCCCTGGATGGTGTTCCCTGGCAGCCTGCAACGCAACGCCGCGTGCGGTATGTGCTTTGAGTGCCTGAAGACCTGCCCGAAGAACAATATCGTGCTCAACCTGCGCTTCCCTGGCAGTGACTTGATGGTTGCCAGCGAACGCCGCCTGGACGAAGCCTACAAAGCCTTCATCATGCTCGGATGCGCGCTGCTTTACTCGGCAGTACTGCTCGGCCCCTGGGGATGGCTCAAAGACTGGGCGAACATGCACACGCTGCCTCACTGGGGGCTGTATGCGCTCGGCTTCGTATTGCTCAACCTAGTCATACTGCCGGGAGCGTTTGGCGCAGCAGTGTGGATCGCACGCCGGATTGCCCGGCAGCAACAACCGCTCCGCCGCCTGTTCGTGGACTACGCCTACGCGCTGATCCCGCTGGGGCTTGCCGCGTGGATCGCATTCACCTTTGGGTTCGTGCTGGTCAATGGCAGCTATGCGCTGGCGGTGCTGTCGGACCCGTTCGGCTGGGGCTGGAATCTGTTCGGCACAGCCAGCACACCCTGGACACCCCTTGGGGCGACGGTCCTGCCCTTTCTCCAGGTCGGCGTCCTGACAACCGGCTTGCTGTTCGCTCTGAACACGACCTATAAGATCGCCCGCCAGAACAGCGCGCAGCACCA
>CBINGT010000507.1:0-2737 GCA_966250245.1 uncultured Anaerolineae bacterium | reverse complement strand
CCCTCGGCGATGCGCTGGTGGCGTATTACGGGGGCAGCTAAAGGCAGCAGTTAGCAGTCAGCAATTAGCCAAAACCAGGAGCAGGCGCACGCCTGCTCCTTCTGCGGATGGTTGATATCAAAGAGGGAAAACAGCAACTTCGCTCACATATACCCGCCCGTGAACAAAAATTCTTGCCTTTGCTAACCGCTAACTGCTATCTCCCGTTTCGTGCTTGACCTGTCGGGCCGGGGCGCATAGACTGTGAACAAACGGTCTATGAGGTGAGCCATGGCAGACACGCGCGCGATCAATGTCCTGATCGTTCACGGAATCGGCGCCCGGCTCCGGCCGCGCACCTACGCCGCCGCGCTCGAAGCAGGCATCCGGCGCGCGTTCGACCGGCTGGCAAGCCGCCTGCCGCTCCCCGACGTGCCGCCCGGCGTCGCGCGCTCCGACTCTGCGCTGCGCTTCGAGGCCGTCTGCTGGGACCCGATCACGCACCGCCCGCAGGAAGCGCTGTTACAGGTGCTGTTCGGGACGCAGTGGCTGGTGCAGCGGCTCAGCCTGACCGGATTTCTGCGGCGGCAGATCCTCGCGCTGGTCGGGGATGTGATCGCCTACGAGGCCGGGCCGGATAACCCGGTCTACCGCGCGATTCACGCCGAGGTCGAGCGCGGATTGGACGCGCTGTGCGCGCGCCGGAACGGCGACGGCGAAAACGCGCCGCTGACCTTCATCGGGCACAGCCTCGGCAGCGTGATCGCATCCGATTATGTGTGGGATCAGACTAAGGGGCAGACGCATCACCTTGAGAAGCACGGGCTGGAGCTGGTGAATATGGTGCTGCTCGGCTCGCCGATGGCGCTCTATTCCCTGCGGCGCAACGCGGGCGGCGGGCCGGAGAGCATCCGCGAGAGCCTCAGCGCGCCCGTGCGGATCGCCCCGGACGACGGCTGGTGGATCAACCTGTACGACCGGCACGATCCGCTCGCCTGCCCGCTGGAGCCGATCGAAGCGTACCAGCGCGCCGGAGTGATCGACTGCGCGGTGAACGCGGGCACGTGGCTCACCGGCTGGAACCTGGGCAGCCATACCGGCTACTGGCGCTCCCGCCGCGTGACGAGCATCATCGGCTACAAGCTGGCGCTCGACTGGGCGCGGCGCAACAGCCCGCACTTTGCAGAGAACGGCCACACGCGAATGCTGGAAGCCTTGCGCGCGCACCTCGCGCGAGGTTGAGGGGCAGAGGAGACGGAAGCGTATGTCGTTGTGGGAACTGGTGCTGGCGGCTATCGGCCTGTACCTGCTGGTCGTTGGGCGGCTGGCTCTGATGGGGCGCGAAGTGCGCGGGCGGGTAGCGAGACAGATCGGGCTGCTGCTCATGGCGCCGCTGGCAGTGGTCGTTCTGGTTTCCCTGGTGCTCAGCGTCGTGCTCCCTGCGGGCGGCGAGGCGCTGTCGCGCTACACCGCCGGAGTGCTGACCCTGTTTGAAATGGCGCTGGTGATCGCTGCGCTAGGCCGCGCCAGCTATCTTTTCGTGACCGCCACCGCCGGGCAGTCGTATTACTGGCGGGGCGAGGCGCCGCCCCCGCCGGATGATCCGCTCCACACCGCCCCGCCCGGCCGGATGACCGTTCCGGAAGCGGCGCGCGCGCTGCGCATCAGCGAACTGGAAGTCCTGGGGCTGATCCGCGCGGGCGCGCTGTCCGCCACGCGCGTCGGCCCCACCTATCATATCGACCGGCAGGCCGTCGACCGGCTTCGCCTGATGCAAATGGAGCGATAGCCCCTCATGCGCCCTGGTGCTTTTTATGGGTACGACCCGTCCCGTCACGCCGAACACCGCCGCGAGGTCGCGCAGTGGGCGGCGGACCTGTTCCGGCGCGATGCGGTGATCTTCGACAGCGAGACGACCGGCCTCGGCCCGCACGACGAGTTCGTGCAGCTTGGCGTGATCGACCTGCAGGGAAACATCGTGCTCGACACGCTGGTGCGCCCCTCGCGCCCCATCCCGCCGGACGCCACCGCCATCCACCATCTGACGAATGCCGACGTCGCCGGGGCGCCTGCCTTCCCCGAACTGTACGAGGCGCTGCGCGACGCCATCGGCGGGCGGACGGTCATCGTCTACAATGCGGACTATGACCGCCGCATCCTGTGGCAGACCTGCCGCCTCTACGACCTGCCAATGATCGAGGCGGGCCGCTGGTATTGCGCCATGAAGTACTACGCACGCTTTTACGGCGCGTGGAACAGCCGCTTCGGCGATTTCCGCTGGCATAAGCTCGCCGTGGCCTGCGCCAACGAGGGCGTGCCAGTCGGACGCGCGCACGCCGCCGTCGAAGACTGCCGCCTGACCCTCGCGCTGCTCCGCAAAATGGCCGCCGCCATCGAGTAGACGCTCCCTGTGGGTGGACACACACCGCCCGCCGCGCTATTCTTGCGCCCGTTAAGCTAGTAGCGGTTAGCAGTTAGCGGTTAGCTGATCGGTCGAAGTGAACTGGCATACGCGGCGCACTCCGGGAAAACCTCACCCCTTAACCCCCGGCCCTTTTTCCCCTCTCAGTAAACGGAGAGGGGCCAGGGGTGAGGTTCAGCGCGCGAACCAGGTACGCTCACTGCTGCCGACCGCTCAAGAGCAGTCACCGATGAATACCAACCAAAAGCTCTTCAAGTATCTGCTCTTGGCTAATCGCTAACTGCTAACCCAATGTACAAGTTTAATCGTCCAGCAGGCGGGCGAATTGGAGGGGGG
>CBINGT010000506.1:0-2747 GCA_966250245.1 uncultured Anaerolineae bacterium | reverse complement strand
GTCTGCACCGTGCTGGACGTGATCCCGCTTGTCCTACGTGAATATCGCAGCGGAGTTCTGCCGCGCCTCTATACGGCCCTGGTGACCGCCGCCACGCGCGGCGCAACGGAGATCATCACGATCTCCAACGCCAGCCGGGACGACATCATCGCGCAGATCGGCGTTCCGGCAGAGCGTGTCAGCGTGACATATCTTGCTGCCGATCGCGTCTTCCACCCCGAGGGCGATCGCGAAGCGGACCGCGCCGTCCGCGCGCGCTATGGGCTGGACGACGTAGACGACTTCGTGCTGTATCTCGGCTCGTTCAACGCGCACAAGAACCTGCGCCTGCTGCTCGCCGCGTACACCTACGTGGCGCAGGGCGCCGGGCCAGACGTGCCGCTCGTGCTGGCCGGGCACACGCCGCCGCGTTGGTCCGAACCGCGCTTCCCCGACCTGCCCGCGTACATCCAGGAGCTTGGCCTGACCGAGTACGTGCGCTGGATCGGCCCGGTCGACGAAGCGGACAAGCCCGCGCTCTATCGGCAGGCGACCGTCTTCGCCTTCCCCAGCCGCTACGAGGGATTCGGGTTGGGACCGCTAGAAGCGATGGCGAGCGGCACGCCAGTCGTCGCGTGCGATACATCGTCCATCCCCGAAGTCACCGGAGACGCGGCGTACCTGGTGGGCACGACCGACTCGAAGGCGATGGGCGGCGCGATCCTCGGCCTGCTGATGCAGCCGGAGCACGCCCGCCAGATCGCCAACCGTGGCCTTGCCCGCTCCCGCGAGTTCTCATGGCGCAAAACCGCCGAAGGGACGCTCGCAGCCTACGAGAAGGCTCTGGCGCGTTAGCGACCGGTGCGCTTGTTTTTCTCATCAACTTCTAATAAATTCTTTAGTACCGTGTCACGCTTTTAAGGCATCATACAGTCAGGGAATCATACTTCTTCAGGCACGGTGACTCAGTAGATTGGATTGATCATGAAACACAAAAAGACGCAGATTGCGACGGGGCTGCTGGCCGCCGTAGCGGTGCTGGCGCTCGCCCTGGCGGGCGGCGTGCTCGCGCAGGACGGTGACGATACGCCAGAGCCGGATGACGAAGGAGCCGACGTGGAATACACCTGGTCCGGCGATGTCAACGCACCCGACTTCCCCCCGGATGCGGAGTGGATTAACGCCAGCGCGCCGATCCGCATGGAAGATCTGCGCGGCAAGATCGTGATGCTGGACTTCTGGACGTATGGCTGCATCAACTGTATTCACATCATCCCCGACCTCAAGCGGCTGGAAGCGGAATATCCCGAAGAGTTGGTTGTGATCGGCGTGCACTCGGCCAAGTTCGAGAGCGAGGGCGAAACGGAGAACATCCGCCAGATCGTCCGGCGCTACGAGGTCGAGCATCCGGTCATCAACGACAACGATTTCACCGTGTGGAATGCCTACGGCGTGCGCGCCTGGCCGACGGTGATGGTAATTGACCCGTTCGGCAAGGTGGTCGGTCAGCTTTCGGGCGAGCCGCTCTACCCGCGCATTGCGCCGGTGATCGAGGTTATGGCGAAGGAGTACAGCGCCGCCGGAGCGATCAACCCCGAGCCGCTGGCCCAGTGGCAGCCAGAAGAAATCGAGTCGGATACGCCCCTGCTGTTCCCCGGCAAGGTGCTGGCGGACCCGGCAGGAAACCGGCTGTTCATCAGCGATAGCAACCACAACCGGCTGATCGTCACCGCGCTCGATACGTTCGACGTGCTGGAAATTATCGGCAGCGGTGAGCCGGGGTTGCAGGATGGCGATTACGCGACCGCGCAGTTCTTCCGGCCCCAGGGGCTAACGCTGATGGGCGACATGCTTTACGTGGCGGACACGGAGAACCACGCCATCCGCGCCGTGAACCTGACCGAGCGCACCGTCGAGACGGTCGCCGGAACGGGCGCGCAGGAGTTCAACTACGACCGCAGCGGTCCGGGCGTAGAAGTAGCGCTCAACTCCCCGTGGGACGTCGTCGCACACGAAGGCAAGGTCTACATCGCGATGGCCGGACAGCATCAGTTGTGGGTGCTGGACGTCGAGCGCGGGAACATCGTCAGCCCGTTCGCGGGCACCGGGCGCGAGGCGCTGTTCGACGCGCCACGGGATCTGGCCGCGCTCAACCAGCCGAGCGGCCTGGACACCGACGGCACTGTGCTGTACATCGCGGACTCCGAGGCGAGCGCGATCCGCACGGCTGACCTCGGGCCAGACGGCAGGCTGAGCACCATCGTCGGGACCGGGCTGTTTGACTTCGGCGATGTGGACGGCACTGGCGACGAAGTGCTGCTCCAGCACCCGCTCGGCGTGACCATCGCGGACGATGGGTATCTGTACATCGCGGACACGTACAACAACAAGATCAAGCGCATCGACCCTGTCGCGCGGACCAGCGAAACCTTCGCCGGAACGGGCGATCCGGGCGCTGCTGATGGCACTACCGAGGCGCAATTCTACGAGCCGGGTGGGCTTGACTACGCAAACGGCAAGCTCTACGTCGCGGATACGAACAATCACGCGATCCGGATCATCGACGTGGCGACCGGCGAAGTGAGCACGGTGGAGTTCCCGAACGCCGAACGGCTGCTGGACGATGCGGCGGTGTCGGTGCCGCCCGCCGGGCTGGAGCCACCTTCAATCTCGGCGCCGGAAGGCGGCGTCCCGAGCGTGCTCGGCAGCGCCGACCCGAACGATGGCCGCGTCGAGATCCCGGCGCAGACCGTCAGCCCAGGCGAAGG
>CBINGT010000505.1:0-2759 GCA_966250245.1 uncultured Anaerolineae bacterium | reverse complement strand
GTGGTGGACCGTCGGCGGTGTGATCGCCCGCGAGCAGCCTGCGATTCTCGTGACCTGATAGGCAGTTCCCCTCGAACTTCCCGGCCCGCGAGGCACAATCGCGGGCTGTTTTTGTTATCCGCCATTGGGTCAGGTGGCCTAATGCGGATTCACCTACTTACCTCATGCCCGAATGCCCGATCGCTGCTACGCTACGATTGAACACTTTGTGTTGGGAGCAATTGCGGGAGAAGTCGTGATGGAATTCCGTGAAGGAACTGACGTTTTGACCGCCAGCGGAGAGAAGCTTGGCGAGGTGGAGCGGGTGGTGATCGACCCGCGCACGCGTGAAGTGACGCACATCGTGGTGAAAAAGGGCTTTCTGTTCACCGAAGACCGCGTGCTGCCGATCGAAGTGGTGGATAGTGCGGACGGCGAGCAGGTGGTGTTGAGTCAGAATGTTGGCGACGATCTGGAAGCCTGGCCGGTGTTCGAGGAAACGTACACGATTCCCATTGATCAGATGCCTAACACCGATACACTCGGTCCGCCGGGCGAAACAGCGCGGACGGTCTCCGCGCGTCCAGCGCCCGCGTACTACTGGTATCCACCGGCAGGCGTTGGCTATCCCGGCGGCAGTCTCGGGCTGCCGTACTATCCGCCGCAGGTCGTTCATGTGGAGCGGAACGTCCCGTCCGGTTCGGCGGCGCTCAAAGAGGGTGCGGCGATCTACTCGGCGGATGATGAGCACGTCGGCGACGTCGAGCGCGTCTTCACCGACAGCGAGTCGGATGCCATCACCCACCTGCTGATCTCGCGCGGTCTGCTGTTCAAGAGCCACAAGCTGATTCCGGCGAACTGGATCTCAGACGCCTCAGATGATGAAGTCTTCCTGAGCGTGGATCGGGCCGTGCTCGAACGCTTGCCGGACTACGAAGGCGATTAGCGCCAGGCACATGCACTCATTCGGGGTCGCGCAACGCGACCCTCAGTTTGAACGCGGAAAGAATCTGCGTATGTTTTCGCGCTAGACTCGCTATTAACGGCGCGAACAACTTCGCCAAACGGCACTGCAATTTAGTACGATCGATCAGGTAGTGATCACTCTGAACGGCCAACCGCTTGAGACGTATCTCAGCGCACAGGTATACAGGGATCCATTAACAGGGCAGGCTCGGCGCGGTGGCGCAAGCTCCCGCTGAGGCTGCCCGGTGTAGCGAAAGGAGAGAGTTGCCTTGTCCAGATGGTTACGTACCCTTATCGTAGTGGTCTTAGCGCTCGGCGTCGTCCAGATCGCGCTGGCGCAGCAGGGGCCTTCGCAGCTTGAGTTCGCCTTGCAGGCCCTCAGCGATCAGGTTGGTGAGCCGGTAACGGTCGAAGACCTCGATGGCTGGCAGTGGAACCAGACGAATTATCCCGACACCAGCCTGGGCTGTCCCCAGCCGGGCCAGGTATACAGCCAGGCGGTGACATCCGGCTACCAGTTCGTGCTGGTGTATCAGGGCCAGACGTACGACTATCGCGTGTCGGAAGACGGTAGCACCGTGATTCTCTGTTCGTCGACGCAGCTTGGCACGCCCGTCCAGCAGCCGACGTTTACGCCGGACGGTGATCAGCAGCCGACCGTGACGCCTGAACCGCCCGCCCAGGATGGTATTTCCACTTCGCCCGGCGTGGCAACCTGCGGTGATGCGATCGCGCTGCAACTCACTGCGGGTCAGCAGGCGCGCGTGACGACCGGCGGCTCGCCGAGCAACGTGCGCTCTGGCGCGGACATCGCCGCGGAGCAGGTGGGACAGATTCAGCCCGGCGAGGTGTTCACCATCGTCGGAGACGCGCCGGTGTGCGGGTCGGATGGCCTGTTCTGGTGGGAGATTCAGTCGGGCGATCTGACCGGCTGGATCGCGCAGGGCGAGCTTGGCCTGTATTACATCGAGCCGATCCCGCAGGCGCTGCCGGACCTGACCACGCTGGCGCCGCTGGCCGCAGACAACGCCGCTCAGATCGTCGAGCTGTCGCGGGTGAATGGTAATGTCGGACGTGGCGTGGCGCTGTCTCCAGATGGGACGACGCTCGCCGTGGCGAGCCTGAACGAAGTGGCGGGTGGCGTGTGGCTGTACACTCTTGGACAGCTTGACACTCCGCCGACGCTGCTCGATACGGGCGTGGCAGTGACCGCGCTGGCGTACTCGACGGACGGCGCGTTCCTGGTGCTGGGCGGCTTGGACGGCAGCGTGACGCTGTGGGATCTTGCCGCCGGAGAAGCGGTGTTCTCCTTCCCGGCGCACGGCACCGCAGTAGAGTCAGTCACCATCAGCCCGGACGGCCGCCTTGTGGTGACTGCCGCAATCGATAACACGGTTCGCTTCTGGGGTATCCCAGGCGCAACGGGAGCTACGGGCGGCACCGGTGACACGGGAGCGACGGGCGCCGAGGGCGAGACCGGAGCCGAGGATGCTGAGGGCGCCGAAGGAGACGCTGGCGCTCAGGGTTAGCGTGCGTGCTCGCTAGATGACAAAAGCGCCCCGCGAGCCAATCGCGGGGCGCTGTTTTGTTCCGTTCGGTTAATACGTGCGGCTACTTCTTCAAGCGCGGGTCGAGCACGTCCCGCAGGCCGTCGCCCAGCAGGTTAAAGCCCAGCACGATCAGCACAATCGTTGCGCCGGGGAAGACCATCACCCACCACTTGCCGGACGCGAGCGACTGCTGGCTTTCCGCCAGCATCTTGCCCAGCTCGGGGAAGGGCGGTTGCTGCCCCAGGCCCAGGAAACCGAGCGCAG
>CBINGT010000504.1:0-2764 GCA_966250245.1 uncultured Anaerolineae bacterium | reverse complement strand
TTCCGACTGATTTTTACGGCACCGGGATGATCGTCTACCGGCTGCGCGCGGGCGGGCCGGTGGCTGGATTAGTAGAGGCTGGCTAATCGCGCATTGTCGGGCTGGCATAGTTTCGATACAATTTCGATTACTCTAGGGGGACAAGATGGTTGCAGCATGGAAGCAGCGCCGGCGGCGCAAGCGAACAACTTCCGGAGCGAAAACGGCTGAACCCACTGCCGGAGTAGCGGGCCATATGTCCTTCTTAACGGTAAAACCGACGCGCTGTCGAGGACGCACTTCATGAATACGCCTTCACTTATGCCGACCCTTGTGCAGCGCCCGGATGACGAGCAGGCGTTGATCGCCGGTAAGCGCCGCCGCCGCATGCGCGATGCGCTGACCGGCTATTTGTTCGTCTTACCGGCGTTGATCGCGACCTTTTTGTTCGGGCTGTGGCCGGTGATCTCTGGCTTCTATGAGAGCCTGAAATCCGGCTCGCCCATCACCAATCGCTTTGTCGGGCTTGACAACTACGTTCGCTCGCTGGGCAGCCTGACGTATGTTTTACTGTTCGCGGTCGCGCTGATCCTTCTCTATCTCGGCTATCGCATGTGGTCAGCCGCCTGGAAAGAGCAGGCGACGCGTGGGATTGCTCTGTGGCCGTACATCATCCCCGGCTTGCTCGGCGGGATGGCGCTGATCGTAATGACGTTCGATCTGGTCACTGGCGTGAGTTCGTTTGGTCCGGCGCCGACCATCCTGTTCCTGCTGGCGATCGCGCTGTACTTCGTCCTCGAATATCGCCATCGCGAGCTGACCCCGGCGCGGCAGCGGGAGCTAATTGAATCGCTCGGGCTGATCGTGTTGGGCGGAATTATGTGGATCGTGGCGCGCCGGTTGGAGCTAGACGGCGCGCTCTCATTTATCCGCTGGGTGATCGTTATCGGCGTGGTCGGTTGGGCGCTGGTGCGAGTCCTCTCGCGCATGGGGCAGTTCGAGCACCTGCAATACGTCGCGACGACGCTGTTCATCGGCGTGTTTATGCTGCTCGCGATCCTGTTGATCGTCTTCACCGGCAGCGAGCTGCAGGGAGATGTCGAGCAGGCTCAGCGTATCGCGGCGGATATCTTCAACCAGAACGTGCTCAACGCGCGGGTGATGATTCCGGCGGGCGAGGCCACGATCTCAGGGCTGGTGGCGGACGAGAGCTTGATCGTTCAGGTCGAGGTGGGCGGCGAGGAAATCGAAGCGCCGCTCGCGCCGGAATACGTTGAGAGGTTACCGGTGAATCGCATCTCCGCGCTGGTTGCTGCGTTCGTCAACAACCAGCGGGTGCAGGTCGTGATGCCGGATGGCAGCGTGGCCGAAGGCGTGATCACCGGCCTGCCGATGGGCGAGCAACTTGAAGTCACCATTCCGGCGGAAGAAGCGGAGATCTTGCGGCAGACCGAGATCTACAACGCGATGCAGATCGGGGAGAACGTCGTCCGCGTGCGGGGCCACACCGAGCCGCTGTGGAAGCAGTTTCTGGCGGCGCTCGGGTTCTACGTGGGGGTCGTCACCATTGCGCTGATGACCTACACGCGCAATCGCCTGGACGACGAGGAAAACCCGCGCATTTACCGTTGGTTGGGGCACGGGCGCGTTCTGCTGGGGCTTGCCGTTACGGTGCTATTCTTCTATCTGGTCGGCTCGGTGCAGCTTAGCCGTCAGGCCGCCAACGCGATGCGGGCGCTGTCGCAAGAGCAGTTCCAATTGGCGTATCGCTTTGTGTACGACACGGCGCCACCCGCGATTATGCGCTCCGAAGTGCTCGCCGCGCGGTTGCTGTACTGGCCGCAAGTCTTTCTGATCTCGGTCGGCGCGCTGATGATCGGCGTGGCGTTTTACGTCTGGCAGACCCTGCAGAAGCGCGAATCGAAGCTCGGCTTTGGGCTGACGCTGCTGCTGGCGGTGATGCTGATGGTCGGCGGGTGGCTGACGATCAGCGAGCTGCCGCGGACGGTTTCGCTGGCCGGGCGTGAGGCGTCCGACACCTTCAACGCCCTGATGCGAACGGCGATGTACTCCATCGGGACCGTGCCGGTGCAGTTGGCGCTAGGGCTGTTTCTGGCGTATCTGCTGTTCTCGGAGATCACGTGGGGCAAGTCGCTCTATCGCGTCATTTACTTCATGCCCTACATCGCCCCGAGCGTGGCAACCGCAACCGTCTTCATCGTGATCTTCAAGCTGGACGACACCAGCCTGGCGAACCAGATACTCCGGCTGTTCGGGCAAGAGCCGGTTACGTGGCTGAAGGAGCCGGCCGGAATTGTGCGGCTGTTTTACAAGAACGTCCTCGGCGGCGATCCGCTGCACATCCCGAGCGCGCTGCAGGGACCGAGCCTCGCGCTGACGACGGTCATCCTGTACAACATCTGGGTCTTCGCGGGCTACAACGCGGTGATCTTCCTGGCAGGGCTGGGCGCGATCCCCGGTGAGCTGTACGAGGCCGCCGAGGTCGATGGGGCGGGGCGCTGGTCGCGCTTCCGCAACATCACGCTCCCTCTGCTTTCGCCGACGACGTTCTTCCTCTCGATGCTGTCCATCATCGGGACCTTCAAGGCATTCACCCATATCTACGTGCTGCGCGACCAGGCGACCGGCAAAGAGATCGATACGATGAGCGTGCACATCTTCCAGCAGCTGTACGCCGCCAACGATCCGGGGTACGCCGCGGCGCTGGCCTTTGTGCTGTTCGCGGTGATTCTGGTGCTGACGCTGGTCCAGAACCGGCTGGCAA
>CBINGT010000503.1:0-2765 GCA_966250245.1 uncultured Anaerolineae bacterium | reverse complement strand
ACATATTATACGAAAACCGTTCCCACCTAGCCCCCGATCGGAGTCCTTCATGAGTGAAAACATTGTCCTCGACGACGCCCGACGCGCTCCCTCCGGCGGGCCCGGTGAGGCACCACCGCCCGCTTCGCGCTGGTCTTCGGTGACGCACGCGCTCTGGCGCTTTTTGCCGCACTCGTGGAACGAGCTGCTGACGATCACGATCGCGGTCGTCTCACTGGCGATCTCCCTCAGCGCCACCCAAAGCCAGACCAGCCGCGAGCTACGCCAGCAACTCACCGACACGCTCGACCGCCACCTTGCCATCGCCACGCAGATGCAGCAGATCAGCCACGACATCGCCAGCGCGGAGACCCCGCTTCAGATGACGACGCTGCAAGGGGATCTCTCGCTGCTCTCGGCGCAGGACTATGCGCTCGTCTCACATGCAGCCGGGCTGGTGAGAAAAATCCCCGACGAGGCGATGTGGACGGATTACGTGACTCTCGCCGCAGGCTTTGCGCTGGCAGGGGACGCGTATAACGCCGAAGAGTTTTATAAGCTGGGGATTGGGGCGGCGCCGAACGAGTTTGCCGAGAGCCGCGCCCGGCAAGGATACGCGGCATTTCTGTTCACGCAGCCCACCCGGCTTGACGACGCCCGCGCGGAGTACCGGCAGGTGATCGGGCTGCTCGATCGGGTGATGATGGATGAAGAAGTGCGCCGGAGCGAGAAAATCGGCGTCTATAAGCTCTGGGCGCAGTCGGAAACTGGGCTCGGCACGGCCGCCGAAGTGAACGCGGCCATCCAGGAAGCGTGTGAGATCGCAAAGGCTTCCCCGATTCCGCGCGTCCGCGAGCTGCTCACCTTTGACCTGAACCAGTTCTGGTCGGCAATTTACCAGTTTTACGGCTTCGCGAGATCGCCGCAGTGCCAGTGAGGCCCATCCCCTTGCCCTGCTCGCTGAAATTGCGACGCGAGGTGAGGGAATTGAGCGCCGCGCCAGCCGGGAGCCTCTTGCTCCCCGCGCGTGCTTTCCGGTATGCTCTACGGCAGATGTTCGGCACAGCGGGCGGAGCAACCTCCGCCCCGACCGGTTCTAGCTGCGTTTTGCCTCAGGAGAAGGTTATGTCACAACGTCGCCTCACCCTCGCCGCTGCCTTCGCCGCGATCGCGCTTGGGCTGGCAATCGTCGCGCTGAGCGCCCTGCCCCCCGCTCGCGCGCAGGACGATCCCACGCCGACCCTCGCCCCTCTGGTGACGCCCGTGCTCGGCGCGTTCGACCCCGCCTCGATCGAGGACGTGGACCTGAGCGAGATCCCGATCGTGCCGGAGCTCAGCGACACGGCGCGCGCCTTGCTGCTCGAAAGCATCGCGCAGGGCCGTGACCCGCACGCCTTCGCCAAGGTGGGCGACTGCATGACTGAGGACCCAGCGTTCCTCTACCCGCTGGCCGAGGGCGAGATCGAGTGGGGCGAGTATGAAGACCTGCAAGCGGTGGTCGAGCACTACGCGCAGGCGGACGAAAACCCCTTCGGGCGCAAGAGCCAGGCGGCGGCGGGTGGATTCAACGCCGCCAGCGTGATCGACAGCATGTGGGCGAATCCGCAGTTCTGCGAGGCGGGCGAGACGCCGCTTTCGTGCGAGCTACGCCTGATGAACCCGGCGGTCGCGGTGATCATGTTCGGCACCAACGACGTGTTCTACCTGGACGAAGCGCAGTTCGATTATTTCCTGCGCTCGGTGCTGGTCAAGACCATCGAGGCCGGGACGCTGCCGGTCCTCAGCACGTTCCCGCTGCGGCCGGAGTTCCCCGAAAAGACCGAGGTCTTCAACCGGATTGTGGCGCGCGCGGCTGAGGATTACGACATCCCGCTGATCAACCTGTGGCGCGCGCTGGAGCCGCTGCCCAACCAGGGCGTTGACCCCGAAGACACGACGCACCTCACCTCGCCGGAAGGCAGCGCGGCGCAGTTCACCGACGAGGCGCTGGAAACCGGGTTCGCCGTGCGGAATCTGGTCACGCTGCAGGCGTTGGAAGCGATCGTGGAGCAACTAGCAGTTAGCGGTTAGCGAAAACGGGGAGTAGGGAGTAGGGAATAGGGAATCGTAGGGGCGGAGCAAGCTCCGCCCGTTTTATCTACACACCAAGAGCAAAAAAGCGGGCGCAGCTTGCTGCGCCCCTACAATGCCTCTAGCTGTAACTTTGCTGTTCTTGGCTGTTTTTAGCTGTGGTTAGCTGTCCTGCCCCGCCAGCTTGCCGCCGACCTTCCCCGCCCGCGTTTCCTCGACGCCGTGCAGGAACCCGACAAAGACCAGTTCCTCGTCCTCGGCGCGGATCATGTGGTTCTCGCCGGGGTCGAACACCAGCAGCGTGTGCGGGCCGAAGCGCCGCGCCTCACCATCGCCGCCCGCGAATACGCCGTGACCCTTCAGAACCACCGCGTAGAACGGCGATTTAGGCGCGCTGTGCTCGCGTATCTCTTGGCCGGGGCGGAGCGTGAACCGGAGTATTCTGCCCGTCTCGGTGACGAGCAGCGGCTCGGCGTAGGGGTTCTGATCGCGAAACTGTAGCTCGTCCAGCAGGTTCATCGACTTCATGGGTGGCCTCGTTTCCTGACTCGATGGGGTCGATGGTACGACGCCTCTCACGGCGGTCGTTACCCGGATTATAGGCCAACCACGCGGAAGTGCCCCCTGCGCGCCGCTCGCTCGCGTTCGCAGGGATGAGTGGCGGGCGGAGCAAACCTTATCCCTGCAGAGTCCACGGGCGGAGCAAGCTCCGCCCC
>CBINGT010000502.1:0-2781 GCA_966250245.1 uncultured Anaerolineae bacterium | reverse complement strand
CCCGCGCGTCTCGTCGCTCAGATCGGTGAACGCGCGCTGGTGCATCAGCGGCGTCGGGTCTTCAACCCAGCCGGTCGAGTCGGGCAGCGCCAGCGCGCGCTCGGCGACCATGTACGACGCGTCGACGTGCGCGTGCTCGACGTGCAGGCCGGTTGGGAAGTTAACCGTCAGCTTGTGGTCGCGCGCCCGGTTGTTGACCTCTGTCACGATATGCACGCCCGGCATGCCCGCGTACACGCGGATCTCGGACACAATCGGCACCGCGACGCGCGCATCCGAGCGCCGCTTGCGATCTTCGGTCAGCCCGGCGGGAAGCTGCATCTGCCGCTCCACGCGGAACGACGCGCGGATCGGGCCGGACTCGACGCGCGCGATCTCGGCTGGTTGCCCAACCGTGCTGATCGTCTGGCTGTACTCCGGCAGCGGGCAGAAGGTATATTCGTCGCCCGTGTCTTCGACGTCGAAGAAGTGATGCAGGTCGCGGTAGGTGTGGCCGGTCTGCTTGTCGGTGACGATCAGCCCGCCGTCGTCCTCGATCTCGACGCGCACGAAACGGTTTTCCGCGCCGCGCTCGTGCACGACCAGATCGGTCGCGGGAGCCTTGTCAGCCGGATCGCGCGGCCGCGCGAAGTAAGCGCGATAGCCCATGCCGGGCACGCGCGCCGGGAACAGCACCTGCACCACCCGCTTGCGGTTCGCCTTCAGCACTTCCATCCAGAAGCGCTGCTCGTCGCTGACCACCTGATGCGGGATCACATTCCCGTCGACATCCACAATCTGGAAGTCGCCCGCGACCGGATCGTCAAAGTCGAACGCGATCAGCCCGTTGACCACTTCCTCGCGATCCTGGCCGAGCGGGTTGAACGCGATCAGCGGCGTGCCAGGCTGCGCGGTGAAATCCACCTGCCGCGCGATCTCGCGGATGCTGTCGCGCACCAGCGCTTCGGCGATCTGGCGCGACTGGCTGAAGCGGAACAGCATCTCGTGATGCACTTCGTCGATCCCGCTGCCGTACATGTCATCGTGCGGGTGGTTGAGCAGCAGCCAGCGCCACGCCTCGTTCACCAGATCGGGCGTGCCTTCGGGCACATCCGCGCTGGACAGCCACGCGAGCGCAGTCAGCGGCTCGAGGTAGCGCTCGAGCAGCACCTCATTGCTGTGGTTCTCCTGCTTGAGATGGATGCGCGTGGAATAGACGCCCTGCAAAATCTCGGAATAGCGGCCCCAGCGGAACTCGCCCTCGAAGCACGGCAGTTCCACGCCGGACGCGCGCACGCGCTCCAGATGCTCGGCCAGCGTGCCGTGATGGATCGTGACGTTCTTCAGGCGCTCGTTGGCGCGGCGGATGATCTCGGGGATGCGCGGCTCGGCTTCGGCGTGGTCGATGCCGTTCATCAGCAGCAGGGCGTCCGTGTTTGCCATCGGGATCAGCTTCTCAATCGCGCGCTCGATCTTCTCCTGCGCGAGATCCCAGTCAAACTCGATCTGCGAGTGATCGCCCCAGTGCAGGCCATAACCCAGGTTGGTGACGTTGTGATAGCCCCACGGCATGAGGATCGTGGTCACGCACGAGCCGTCCGGCGCGCACCATTCGAACTCCGTTCCCAGCCGGTCGCCCTCGACGCCCATCCCGCGCCAGAAGAACGCGTTATCGATCCCGAAACCGCGCAGAATCTGCGGAAGCTGCGCGATATGCCCGAAGCCGTCCGGCACGTAGCCGATCGGCATCACGCCGCCATACGCCTCGCCCATCTTGCGCCCGCGCATCAGGTTGCGGACCAGCGATTCCGGGCTGACCAGGAACTCGTCGGCCAGCACGTACCACGGCCCGACCTGCACACGCCCCGAGCGGGTCAGCGCCTGAAGCTCGGCGGCGCGCTGCGGGCGCACCTCAAGATAGTCTTCGAGGACGCTCATCTGGCCATCGAGCATGAAAACACGGAAGTCGGGGTTTTCTTCAAGGAGCTTTAGCAGCCGGTCGACCAGGCGTACCAGGCGAATACGATATTCCTGAAAAGTGACATACCAGGCGCGGTCCCAGTGGGTATGGCTGACCAGCGTGGCATGAAAGGACTTCATCGTGGGATCCCGTCCTTTGTTCGGCGCGCGGCAAAAAGTTATCGACGGCGAGCAATCAGCGAAACGCTTGAGGACTATTCTGGATCGCGGCTTGCGACTGAAAACTCACCGTTAATAAGCCTTGATACGTATCATCATACCCAATCCAACCACCGCTGTCACTACCTCTACAGGCAATCTCGACTAATTATCGCAGAAAGTGATTTTATGCATGATTGTCCGTGAAAGTTCTCACACACGCAAAAAATGGGCTGTCGGGGTGCCGGTTTGGTGGTAAAGTAACCGAAATTACAACACTGCACGCGGGGCGCGCAGCGATTGCGGAAAGACTTCTTGTTGTCTGTACGTATTAAAGAGTGACAAGAATTTGCTGGTTTTAACCGGTTCTTCCCGCCCAAGTGCCACCCGGTTTGCCGGTGTGAGGCTTCGCTTCACCACCCCGCTGCGAGCGCGAAAGGATGCGCGTTATGCTCGAATGGATCGCCGAACCGATCGTCACGCTGGGCGACACGATCGCGATTGATCGTCTGCTGGTGATCGTGGCGCTCGCCTCGCTGGGTCTGGCGTGGCTGGCGCACCGCAGACAGAGGCATCCGCTGGTGTGGTATGTCGCGGGAGTGGGCGGGTTCGCCCTGGCACGCGGCCTGGTGAGCGGCATTATTCCGGAGCCCCTCGCCGATCCCGGCCCCCGGCCCAGCGCGG
>CBINGT010000501.1:0-2782 GCA_966250245.1 uncultured Anaerolineae bacterium | reverse complement strand
AATTTCAGCGAAGGCCGCCGGATGGACGTGGTCGAGGCCATCTTACGCGCCATGCAGCAGGCCGCGCCGATCCACGTGATCGACACCAGCAGAGACGCCGATCACAACCGCACGGTTGTGACCTTTGTGGGCGACATCGAAGCGGTGGAACGCGCCGCCTTCGCCGGAATCCAGACCGCCGCCCAGTTGATCGACCTGAACGAGCACACCGGCGAGCATCCGCGTCTAGGCGCCGCCGACGTCGTGCCGTTCATCCCAATCCGCGACGTCACGATGGACGATTGCGTCGGGATCGCGCAGCGGCTCGGGCAGCGAGTCGGGACGGAGCTCGGCATCCCCGTCTATCTCTACGAAGCGGCGGCGACCTCGCCCGACCGCCAGAACCTCGCCAATTTGCGCTCCACCAAATTCCAGTACGAACAGCTTCGCGAGGTGATCGAAACCGATCCTGAGCGCGTGCCGGATTTCGGCCCGGCGGTGCTCGGCCCGGCGGGAGCGACCGTCATCGGCGCGCGTCCCCCGCTGGTCGCGTTCAATGTGTACCTCAACACGGACGACGTCGAGATCGCGAGCAAGATCGCCAAAGCGATACGCCACTCCGGCGGCGGACTGCGCTACGTCAAGGCGGCCGGGTTCCTGGTCGAAGGGCGAGCGCAGGTGTCGATGAACCTGACCGACTTCACCAAGACGCCGGTCGCGCGCGTGGTCGAGATGATCCGGCGCGAGGCGGCGCGCTATGGCGTGGCGGTCGCGTCGAGCGAATTAGTCGGGCTGGCGCCGCAGGCGTTTTTCGTGGACGCGGCCCAGTGGTATCTGCAACTTGACGGCTTTACGCCCGATCAAGTGTTAGAATATCGCGTCGCGCGCGCCGAGGCCGAGCCTTCGCCGCTGCACGACGAGGAGCCGCCGATCCCCGAAGGGGCGACGGTGCAGGTCGCAGCGGTGGAGCCGGAGCCGCTCGCCCCGACCCGGTTTGCGGATGCGGTCGCCGCGGGCACCGCGACGCCCGGCGGGGGCGCGGTCGCGGCGCTGGCGGGCGCGTTGAGCGCGGCGCTGGCGGAGATGGTCGCGCGGCTGACGGCGGGCAAGAAGCGTTACGCCGAGGTCGAGCAGACGATGAACGCGGTCGCTGCAGCGGCGTCGGACCTGCGCGCCCGGCTGATGGCCGCCATTGACGACGACATCGCGGCGTTCGACGCCGTCATGGCCGCGTACCGGATCGACAAGGACGATCCGGCGCGCCCGGCGGCGATCCAGACCGCGATGATCGGCGCGGCGGATGTGCCGCTCAACGTCGCGCGGATGGCGATCGAGGCGATGCAGCTTGCCGAGCAGGTCGCCCGCCTGGGGAACCACACCGCCGCCAGCGACGCGGCGGTCGCGGCGCTGATGGGGCTGGCCGCCGTCGAAGGGGCCGCGCTGAACGTGCGCGTCAACGCCGCCAGCTTTGAAGACCGGGCGCTCGCCGCCCGTTACACGGACGACAGCACCGCGCTTGTGGCGCAGGCGCGCGCCCTGCGCGACTCTGCGATTGCTCTGGCCGAAGAACGCGCGGGCATCGCAGCGACATCGTAATCGTCATTTATCGGAAGTGGGTTGAGAATCGTCACAGTGACACATCGGAAAAACTGTCTTGCAGCGCTGCTGGTGAGTCTGGCAGCGCTCAGTCTGTTGTTGGCTGGCGCCATCCGGCCGGCGGAAGCAACCCCGCCGCGCCAGGACGGGGCGCAGAACGCCACGCCCGCCTTTGTCGCCCCACCGACCAACACGCCGCGCCCGACTTATACGCCACAGCCGACCGCCGTCGCCAGCCCGACGCCGCGTTTCGACGTCCCGCGCGAGGTGGTCGATCACTATGTCTTCGGGCGACCGTTCCCGCGCGACCCAAATAACGTCGTAAAGGATTTTCCGGCGCGCACCTACCCCTATGGCTCGACCAATTACGGCGGGCTGGCGACGCATCACGGAATCGACATCCAGAATCCGCAAGGCACGCCGGTTCTGGCGGTTGGAAGTGGGACGGTCTACTACGCCGGTCCTGACGACGAGCTTCAGTTTGGCCCGATGCTGAACTTTTACGGCAATCTGGTGGTGATTGAGCACGACGTCGTGCTGGCGGACGGCCGGGCGATCTACACGCTCTACGGCCACCTGTCGAAAGTCGGCGTGGAAACCGGGCAGCGCGTCGCGGAGTCGGACCGGATCGGCTGGGTAGGCTCGACGGGCGTTGCGCTGGGCGCGCACCTGCACCTCGAAGTGCGCGTCGGCGACCCGACCGACTACGGCAGCACGGTCAATCCGGAGCTATGGATCCGCCCCTGGCCGAATTTCGGGACGATCGCGGGGCGCATCGTCGACGAAAACGGCGAGCGCGTTTACGAGGCGACGATCAACTTCCAGATGAAAGATCGCAGTGGGCCGGTCCGCACGGCGTTCAGCTACGCCGACGACTCGGTCAACCCCGACCCGATCTTTGGCGAGCACTACGTGCACGGCGACCTGCCCGACGGCGAGTACGACGTTTACGTGAAGGTGGGCAGCTCGATCCGCTGGCGCGGCACGGCGACCGTCGAGCCAGGAAAGACCACGTGGCTGGACATTCAGTTCAAGTAGAGGCGGAGCTTGCTCCGCCCGCTGCTATCGACGGGAACGAAAACGGGCGCAGCTTGCTCCGCCCCTACATTTTCCAGGATAGCTAACCGCCCGCTCGCCAGCGCCACTCCCCGCCGATCATCGTGCCGAGGACCTGAACCTCCAGAATCTCGTCCGACGGGATGGCGTA
>CBINGT010000500.1:0-2819 GCA_966250245.1 uncultured Anaerolineae bacterium | reverse complement strand
CCTACGTCCAGCATCTCGCGGATTTTGTCGCGTCCCCGCCAGAGGTGCGCGAGGGCTACGATGTACTGGTGTTCTACACGCACCTGCGCGGCGAGGTGGCGGATATCTGACTAGCGCCGGGCCGGAACGACACCGTTCGCTCGGTGCTGGAATCGCTCGGCGCGCTGGCGCAGGGAATTGTGGTGCTGCACCATAGCCTGCTGGCGTTTCCCGGCTGGTCCATCTGGGATGAGATCGTCGGGCTTAGCGATCGCTCGCTGGCCGAGTACGCGCACGACGAGCCTATCCGCTGTACCATTGCCGATCCCGCGCACCCGATCTGCGCCGGACTTTCCGACTGGACGCTGACTGACGAGACGTACCTGATGGCCGACGCGGGCGGCGATAACCACATCTTGCTGACGACCGATCACCCGCGCAGCATGCGCACGCTCGCCTGGACGCGCACGTTCCGCCATAGCCGCGTGTTCTGCCTGCAACCGGGCGACGGCGAGCGCGCGTGGGGTGACGAGCGGTTCCGCACGCTGCTGGCGCAGGGCATCCACTGGTGCGTGCAGGCGGGCGGCTGAACGCTCGATGCGCAAACGGTCGCGGCGCGCCTCTCCGTGCTGACTGCGTAAATCCAAAGCCGGTCAAATGAACGTATCTCGAGTCATGCGGGCATGTGGGGTTTACGTAGAGATAGGAAAGTATCATGCGCAAGTTACGGCTCTCGATTCTCGTACTATTGGTGTTTGTCCTCAGTAATGGCCTGGCGGCAAGCGCAGGCGCTAACCGGAATTACTCGCTGCATCTCGCAGGGCGCAACGAGATTCCGGCGCGTGACACGAACGCCCAGGGGCAGGCGATCTTCCATCTCAGCAAGGACGGAACGGAACTGCATTACAAGCTGATCGCGTCGAACATCGACAATGTGGTCGCCTCGCATATCCATGTTGGTGGACCGAACGAGAACGGGCCGGTGGTCGTGTTCCTGTATGGACCGGCCGCGCCGGGTGGGGGACGTACGAACGGCGTGCTGGCCGAAGGGGTTATTACGGCTGACGACCTGATCGGGCCGCTGGCGGGGCAGCCGTTCTCTGCTCTGCTCGACGCGATCGACAGTGGTAACGCCTACGTGAACGTTCATACGAACGATGGGGTTGATCCCACGAACACCGGCCCCGGTGACTTTCCGGGAGGGGAGATTCGCGGGCAGTTCTAACATGCCATCCGCCGGGCCGCGCATCAGATCGTTTTGAGCGGCGGCCCGATAACCGCCATGCGGATTGGGACAAAGGCCCTGGTGTGCAGTTAGCACGCCAGGGCCGCGTTATTTCTTTGCAGGGGAATGGGCCGTGCGAGGAAACAAAAGAGCCGCCCGCAGGCGGCTCGGTGAGTCGAAGAGATAACAGCGCGCTAGCGGTTGGGCCACTGCGCCCGGCCGCTGCGGAACGCCGACGTCGGTGCTGCTGATGTCTGTTCAGGCGTTACGAATGGCGAGCGCGAGGAAGGGACGAGGGTGCGGCGCTGTGCGCCTGGGCAGGATTACTCGGTGGTGATACGGTCTTCGATTTCCCACGTGTGATCGAGCGTATGCCACGCCAGGCGGCGGGCGAAGTAGCGCGCGGTCCAACGCTCTCCCCCGCGCGGACCAGTGGCCGGGATCTGCCCGGCAGCGGACGCTTCCAGCGCCGCAAGCGCTGCCCGGCGGAGCGCCGCCATTTCTTCCTGCGTGTCCATGCCGTCTGTGCGGACCTTCTCACCGCCGACGCTGGTGAGGTAGCCATGCTCGGCGCCCATCACATGCTCGATGATGCGATCAAGCTCTCGCCCGCCGCCGCGTGGCCCCTTGCGGAGCGTCTTGCCCTGCGCGGCTGCAACTGCCTCGTCAAAGGCTCGCCAGCAGGCGTTGAGAATCTTGCTGAGATGATCGACCTCGCTGGCGGTCAGCGGGTCGGCGTCGCGCGAGGGCGGGATAGCGGGCGCGCCGAAGTCCGTGGTCGCGTTGCCTTCCAGCCGCTCCACCACGTCGAACTCGGTATCTTCCGTGATTTCCGGAAAGTCAATCCCGGCAGCGCGCAACACCTGAGCATAGCGCGGCGCATAGTCTCGCAGCGCGGCCAGGGCGGCCTCGGGGTCGCGCCCGCTACGAGCCCATCCGGGCCATTCGAGCGCGCCCGCGAACGTCTTTTTGCTGCTGATTTCGAGGTAGACGGGAAGGTTCTTCGCGGTCTGTGCCATGATCCCAGTTCCCTCATTCCATTGACGATGGTTCGGGCTGCCAGCCGGTGACGCGAAGCGGATGTCCACACGTGCCACCGGGCAGCGCTGCAAAGGCAGATTATCAAAAACGATCGCTCAAACGCCAAAGGCTAGCTGGCGAACAGGTCCACGCCAAGCTGCGCGAGCGCGATATCTTCCTCTTCGCTCAGGCCGCTGACGCCCACCGCACCGATCACCTCGCCGCGATAGACAATCGGAAGGCCGCCGCCCCATGCTGTATAGCGCAGGTCGCCGAAGTTCGTCATCGGGAAGGGCGTCGTGCGGGAGTCCGCGCCGATCTCGGCTGTGGGACGGCGCTCCCGCGCGGCGGTGAACGCCTTGTTGATCGCGATGTTGATCGACGGCAGCTTGCAGCCATCCGTGCGCAGGAACGCGAGCAACTCTCCGTGCGGATCGACGACGGCGATCGCGGCGCCAAGCCCGCGCTGTTCGAGCGCCTGCTGGATCACGCCGACGATGCGTGCCGCGTCCTGGTGAGACAGCGAGGTGTGCGAGTTCATGGGAGCACCGTCCTTCGTTTTCGCGTGGATTCATTTTGTGCACGGTAAAATTGT
>CBINGT010000499.1:0-2822 GCA_966250245.1 uncultured Anaerolineae bacterium | reverse complement strand
CTATCGCGGCTTCGTCGAAATTCTGGTCAGCGAGCCGTATTTCGACGGGCCGGTCGCCGTGCTGGTGGACCCGCTGACGGGCAGCGCGGGGGATGTGTTCGTCTACGCAATGCAGTTGAACAACCGCGCGATCGTCGTCGGGCACACCCCAACCGGCGGCTTCACTGGCGAGGTCAGCGACGGGCAATACCTGTTGCCGGGCGATCTGACGGTCCAGGTGCCGACTGGCCGCCCAGCCGACCCGGTCACCGGCGAGACGGTGCTTGAGGGCGTGGGCGTGTCGCCAGACGTGCGGGTGCCGCTGACGCGCGAGACGGTGCTGTCGCCGGAAGACGAGGTGCTCGAAGCGGCGGAGCAGGCGCTGATGGCGGTGGTTGCCGGGCGGTAGCGGGCTGTGCGCGCTGTGTAAGGTGCACAAAAAACGGCGGAGAACTGCTAAGAACAGCTAAAGACAGCAAAAAAGCAGCGGGTGAGCTGTTCTCCCGATCCCGCTGCTTTTTGCTACGCAATCTGTAGCTGCTTTTGGCTATTCTCGCGTCCGATCACGCTGCGCCGGGTGTTTCCAGCAGGCGGCGGACTTTTAGCGCCAGGTGCAGGTTCAGCCGCACGTTGGAGTCGTCCATATCCAACTGGATGATTTCGGTGATACGGCTGAGGCGATACACCAGCGTGTTGCGGTGAATGTTCAGCACGTGCGCGGTGCGCGCCATGTTGCCGTTGTTGTTGAAATAGGCGTTGAGCGTCGGCAGCAGATCGGTGTTGTGCTGCTCGTCATAGCGCGTCAGCGGCGCCAGCCAGTGATCGCAGAAGCTTTCCAGCAGCTTCGGATCGGCCACGCCTAACAGCAATTCGTACAGGCTGAGGTCGCCGAAGAACGCGATCTGCGAGTCGTCCCAAAGCTGCTCGCTGAGCGACAGCGCGCGCTCAGCTTCCTGGAACGATTCGCGCAGCGGCGTCAGCCCCATCACCGCGCGCCCCACACCGGCGACGACCTTGCCATCCGGCGCAGCCGCCGTCAGAACGGTGTGCAGGTGGTGGACCATTTGCTTCAGGCGCTGCGTTTGCTGCGGCTCGTCCAGCGGGAAGAACAGCACCGCGCGGTCGACGTATTGCCCGATCGGCGCCTGGATGCGGCGCTGGTGCATCTCGCTTTGCAGCAGCTTGACCATGCGCTCTGGCGAGAACGAGCCGCCGATCCGGTCATTGGCGGGCAGCCAGTGGAACAGCACGACCGCATACCACATCCCCGAACGGAAACAGTCTTTTTCGGCGCGCAGGGTGAGCAGCGCATCATCGCTGGCAGGGCTGCTCAGCCAGTCGCTAATCCAGTCGCGCGAGGGCGACGTCTCTACCGTCGGGGTTTCGTTCGCCTGCTGGCGAACCAGCTCCCGCACGAACAGCCGCTCGCTATATTCCAGCGCCATCTGGTCGAAGTCGTCGGGCGGGCTGCCCGCTCTGAGCACCGACAGATAGCCGAGCAGTTGGCTCTCGTGGATCAGCGGGATGGTCAGCCCGGCGGGGCTGCGGATCATCTGCCAGTCGTCCTCGAAGAAGGCGCGATCCTGCAAGTCGAAGCGGCGCACGAACTCCGCGCCTCCGGCCAGCGCGAGATGCGAGTCCCATTCGTGGCCAGTGGTCGACGCGGGCAGGCCACGGCTGATCACCTGCCCCTTGCGGCTGTGGATCACCACCGGGCGGTCCAGCATGCGGGCCAGCGCATTGAGCATCGTTGTCAGGCCGCGATAGCTCGCTGCGTGCCGCTGGAGCGTCTGTTCCAGCTCGAAGGCGCGCTGGGCAAGCTGTGCCTCGCGGTTGGTCAGCAGGCGCTGGACGGCACGCTCGACCTGCGGCAGAGCAGTGCGCTCTGGCAGGGTGAGCAGCGGGAAATTATGCTGCTTGGCGAGCTGGTGCGCGGCAGGCGGGATCGGTCCGCAGACGGCCAGCGCCCCGGCGCGTAGCTCGATCAGCTCGGCGACGATCATGTCCAGCGTCAGCGGCTTCTGGAAATTGGCGAGCGTCGACGTAGAGACAAGGACCAGCTCGCCGCCTTCCATGTCCGCGAAGATCGGCGGACGGGTGCGCATCGAGCAAACCCAGCTTACCGGGGCGTCCAGCGAGCCGGTAAGCAACCGGCTGCCAATCGGCAAGGCGAGCTTAAGAAGCTGGTGAAGCGTCGTAGAAGTGGACACGGCGGTCATGGTCGTCTCCCTACGAGGTGCTCAAAGCGCGAGGCACTTCCCTCGGCGAACAGGTTACCAACCATTGTATGAAGTGCATAAAGCGATGTCTTCGGGCATGTCTTATGAGATTCTGACGAACGATTTTGTGCAGAGTGCACAATTTTGAGCGGTTTTGTTGGGCGGTGACCAATGTCGAGCGCTGCGATCCATTTCTTAGCGCGATTTCTACAACCTTGCGGCGCGTGTGTCAGCCGTCAGGGGAACGTCTTGGACAAGGGACAGCGAAGTCGCTATACTGGCCGCGCGAAAGTCAAGCGGTTAGCGATTTGCAGCAAGCCGTTAGTGAAAAGCTGTAAGCAGCGTATCGCTAGCTGGCCGTGCGAGTGACTTTGCCTATCGCCAACCGCTCATTGCTCAGATAGCGTGAGACGCATAATGTCCGAACACCCAGAGAACGAACCGCTGATCCCGGATGATCAGACGCCGGATGCGCCCGAGCCGGTCGACGCGCCGAACCTGCCCGAGCCAGTCGATCGAGGCAGCGAGCCGGAGATTGTTGAGCCACCTGTTGTACTGGAAGATACGCAGCCGCAGCGCCCGCTTGTCACTCCAATGTTCGGCCCGTTGCCGCCGCCGGGCGAA
>CBINGT010000498.1:0-2834 GCA_966250245.1 uncultured Anaerolineae bacterium | reverse complement strand
TTCCTTCCCTCCTTGTGGGGGCAGGAATGCCGAGCGAAGCTCGGAAGGATGGGGGATGTGGCGGCGAGGGGAAAAACAGCGGGCGGAGCTTGCTCCGCCCCTACATGAATCAATCGGGGGATGGGGAGCGGGAGTGTCGCTTTCGCCCTACTCCCGACTGCCTACTCCCCACTCCCCCACTCTTGGCTAACCGCCGCCTCCGCCGCTTCCGATGATGCCGCCCTCGGTCATGGCGCGGGCGTCGAGCGCGCGGCGCGCCTCGTCTTCGCTGAGGTAGCCCAGTTCGACCACGACCTCGAGGATCGACCGGTTCTCGGCCATGGCGCGCTTCGCAACCTCGGCGCCCTTCTGATAGCCGATGATCGGGTTGAGCGCGGTGACGAGGATCGCGTTCTTGCTGAGCCAGCCCTCGGCCTTCTCGCGGTTGGCGGTCACGCCGACAACGCACTTGTCGGTAAAGGCGTTCACCGCGCCGATGGTGACGTGCATCATCTCGAACAGGTTGTGCGCGATGATCGGCATCATCACGTTCAGTTCAAGCTGACCCGCCTGCCCCGCCAGCATCACGGTGAGGTCGTTGCCCATCACGTGGAACATCGCCATGTTGAGCATCTCCGCCAGCACGGGGTTGACCTTGCCCGGCATGATGCTCGACCCCGGCTGCACGGCAGGGAGCCGGATCTCGTCCAGGCCGGTCGACGGACCGCTGCTTAACAGGCGGAAGTCGTTGGCGATACGCGTCAGGTCTTGCGCCAGCGTGCGGATCGCGCCGGAGAAAAAGACCGCGTCCTGCATCGACTGCATCGACTCGAACAGGTCGTCGCTCTCGTAGAGCGCCAGCCCGGTCAGTCGCGAGAGCGTGGCGACCATCCGCGCGTGATACTCCGGATGCGCGTTCAGGCCAGAGCCGGTTGCCGTCCCGCCAATGCCGAGCCGCCGCAGCCCCTCGGCCGCCTGCGCGATCTTCTCGCTGTTGCGCTCGACCGCTTTGGCATACGCGCCGAACTCCTGCCCCAGCCGGACGGGAACCGCGTCCTGCAGGTGGGTGCGGCCGCTTTTTACCACATCGTCGAACTCACGCGCCTTCTGGCGCAGGGCATCCGCAAGGCGATGCAGCGACGCCAGCAGCTCGTCCAGCCGCCACAGCACGCCGAGCCGGATCGCCGTGGGGATGGTGTCGTTGGTGGACTGCGCCATGTTGACGTGGTCGTTGGGATGCACCGGCTTATCGGCGTCGGTGATGTCGAAGCCGAGAAGCTGGTTGGCGCGGTTGGCGATCACCTCGTTGGTGTTCATGTTGTGGCTGGTGCCTGCGCCCGCCTGGAAGGGGTCGACTACGAAGTGATCGTTCCACTTACCCGCGATCACCTCGTCGGCGGCGTCCATCACGGCCTGCGCGATCTCGGCGCCGGAGATCGTCCGCCCGCCCACCGTGCGATCCTTGAACAGCCCCAGGTCGCGGTTCACCTCGGCGGCGGCGCGCTTGATCATCGCCTGCGCCCAGATGAACGCGGGATACGGGCGCAACCCGCTGATGGGGAAGTTCTGCACGGCGCGCTGCGCTTGCGCGCCCCACAGCGCATCCGCCGGGACCTGCATTTCGCCTAAAGAGTCTTTTTCGATGCGATAGGTGCTCATGGGGAGTTGGCTTTCCTTTCTGAAATGAAGCGAGTGCATCCAGCGGTTAGCAATTAGCGGTTAGCGGTTAGCCGAGGAGAGGTGTGTGACAGCTTTTCCGGCAACCGCTTTTGACGCGCGTTGGTGCTAACGGCTAAGGGCTAATTGCTAACCGCATCCTAATGACTACACGAAAGAGTATCTTCTCGCGTGTCAGCCCCGATTATACCGGCTCCGTCATCTTTTGGGTTCCGCCGATCGCGTCTCGCTCGCCGCCCATGCTATACTCGCGCCATGAAACAGACCTTTATCGTCGTTACGGGGCTGCCCGGCGTGGGCAAAAGCACGCTGGCCGAGGGCCTGGCGCAGCGTCTGCAGATCCCCATTTTCTCCGTCGATCCCATTGAATCGGGCATTCTGCGATCCGGTCTTGTACGCTCGTTTGAAACCGGCTTTGCCGCGTACCTCGTCGCCGAAACGCTGGCGGCCGAGCACCTGAAGCTCGGGCTGTCGGTGATCATCGACGCCGTGAGTCCAGTGGACGAGGCGCGGGAGATGTGGCGTGGACTGGCACGGCGCTACCGGGTGCATTTGAAGATTATCGAGTGCGTGCTGGACGAGGCCACGCACCGCCGCCGGGTCGAGGCGAGAGTTCGCCGCCTGCCGCACTTTCCCGAGCTGACCTGGGACGACGTTGAGGCGCGCCGCAAAGAATATCTCCCCTGGCAAGACGCGCGGTTGATTGTGGACACGCAGCAGGACGAGGCAGCGAACCTCGTCAGAGCGTTAGAGTACGTCGAGGGGGAGTAGGGAGTGGGGAATAGGGAGTAGGAAAACCTCACCCCTTAACCCCCAGCCCCTTTTCCCCTCTCCGCGCGCGGAGAGGGGCCAGGGGTGAGGTTTCGCGCGGCATTCCGATCCGCTTGCTGCTTTCGGGCAGTTGCAGCCTTCCCCCTACTCCCCACTCCCTATTCCCTACTCCCGCTATTCCCGTTCTTTGCCACGTACTCCACGCGCAGCGGCTGACCGGCGAGGCTCTCCACCGTGCGCGCGATCACCGGCGCAAGGCGCGTCGCCAGCCACTCGCGTGAGGCGGGGGTCCGCGCCTGGACCGTCAGCACGCCGTCGCGGTACGCGATCGCCTGCGCGCCTTCGACCCACGTCTGGAACGTGACCCGGTTGAGTTGCAGGCGAAGCTGCCCGACCGTCGCGTGCCA
>CBINGT010000497.1:0-2840 GCA_966250245.1 uncultured Anaerolineae bacterium | reverse complement strand
GGCATGGCGCAGGACATCTTCGAGGAGGTGGTCGTCAACCTCGACACACGGCGAATCGAGAGCTTCAAGCTCAAGCCGTGGATTGAGCGCTTTCTGATCGTGCGGATGGAGCTGTACCGGGACGAATATCCGGAATTGGCCGAGGAAATCGAGGGCGAACTGATAGAAAAACAAACTCCCCCGGCTGATGAAGGCCAGGGGAATCATATGCCCCATAGGGGACTCGAACCCCTGTTTCTGCCTTGAGAGGGCAGCGTCCTGGGCCGCTAGACGAATGGGGCGTTTCCCCTCAAGTGGGCGGAATTGTACCAGTCGGCACACCCCCCGTCAAGCCTCAAATCTCACCGTATCCCCGTCCCCTAGACCCGAAGGGCCTCCCGCTCGCGGCGGATTTCCTGCACCCAGTGTTCGGCCGCGGCGCGCGCTTGCTCTCCGAAATCCGGGCCGCGACTGGCGTGCGAGATTGCGCGCGAGAGATTGATGATCGGGCCGATGCCGGTGCGGGTGGCGCCGTGCTGCACGGCGGTGCGCAGATCACCCTCTTGCACGCCGACGCCTGGAATGAGAAACGGCACGTTCGGTGCCCAACTCCGAATGCGCGCCAGATCGCGGGGCAGCGTCGCCGCGACGCTCAACCCAAGCTGGCCCGGATACTGCTGCTCCAGCGTGTTGATCTCTGATGTCACGTAGCGGAACAGCGGCGACTCGCTGCTCGGCCAGGTCTGGAAATCGTTGCCAAGCCGGTTCGCGGAGCGCACCAGCACCAGCACCATCGACTCGGGATTCTGCAGGAAAGGCATGATCGCCTCGATACCCACGTACGGGGTGAGCGTCACCGCCTGCGCCTTGGTGACCTCGAACGTAATTCGGGCGTGTTGTTGCGCAGTGTAGTCGATGTCGCCGAACTTCGCGTCGAGAATGACCGGGATGTGTTCCGGCACGGACGCCATTACATCGATCAACGTGGCATATCCCTCGGCGCCGTGCGTCAGAAAAAACGCCAGATTGAACTTGAACGCGCAGACGTAGTCAATCGTCGCGTCGATCACCGTCCTGCAGAATGTTTCTAGCGACACACCGGGGGGAAGCAGTTCCCGGTTCGGATCCAGCCCGACGCAAAGCCAGGAATCATTTCGCTGCTGCGCCTCTCGCAGCCGGTCAATAAAACGCATAGGGCGCACTCCTCGATAAAGCGACTACGCAGGTTAAGTCTCTTTTAGCTTGCACGCTCCAGTATACCGCATTGATGGCGTGTACAAGCGATTGGTCCTGTCATCGGGGTGACCGTGCTACAATCGGGGTGGTGACGCGCGCCGGGAACATCGCCTGCAATCGGCTGCCTGCGCGCGCTGCGATCGTATGGAGAGCCGGAGCCGGTCGCCGTGACGCTTGAGACATTCGGACGGGAATGGTTCACCGAATGCGGGGTGGCCGCGCTGCTGCTTCTGGCGCTGGTGACCAGCGGCGTGGCGGCTTTTCAGGTGCGCGATCTGCTGCGCCACCGGAGCGAACCGGCATCTCCAATCGGGCGCCGCACGGCGTTCCTATGGCCGGTGATGACTGTCGCGCTCGCGCTGATATTCTGGCTCTTGCTGGTAGCAGTCTGGCTATTTCAGAGCCTCTGGGGCGGCCGGGGGGCGCCCTGGTGGTAGTGAGGGAGAGGGAGCATTGGCGCTGTCTGTTGGCGACAAAGCGAGTCGCACCAAAACGTTTACGGATGAAGATGTGCGCGGATTCGCCCAGGTGACTGGCGACACGAATCCGCTGCATCTGGACGACGAATACGCCGCGCAAACCCGCTTCGGACGGCGGCTGGTTCACGGCATGCTGACCGCCGGGCTGGTGTCCGCGACGCTCGCCAACGACCTGCCGGGCGAGGGGACCGTCTACATGAGCCAGACGCTTCAGTTTAAGGCGCCGGTGTTCATCGGCGATACCATCACGACGACCGTCGAGGTCACGGCGTACCGGCCGGAGCGGGGGATCGCTACGTTGGCGACGACCTGCGTCAACCAGGATGGCGCGGTTGTGTTGCAGGGTGAAGCGGTTGTGCTTGTTCCGCGACAGAGGTGATCATCCATTGCGCGTAGTCATCGAACTCCGGCACGTACCCCGCTATCGCGTGATGGATTATCTCATACAGGCGGGCGGCACGCCGTCCGGCTTTCTCGAGGTGGAGGGCGATGGCTGGTCTGCCTCGCTTGAGGCGCTAGAGCCGCATTACCTCGGAACCGTGCCGATTGCCCGCGACCGCCTGGTACTCGAAGGCGAGCCGCGCCACGTCGAGCGGGTGAGCGCCTTCATTCGGCTCCGCGTGGGGCGTCGTGCTTCCTGACCTGCACACAGCAAATCATCAGCCAGGAACAGAAAACCAGGCAAGCGCCGCTTTCTCGGCGGCTTGGGAGTTGTTTACCCCGCTTGACATCCTCGCGTAGATCGGCTTTAATGTAATCGATTACAGTCATTTCGTAGAGTGTTGCCGATAATTCTTAGTTATCGACGGCTGCGGCCGTAGCGCGGATGAGGGCCTGCTATGCCTGCCAAAATGGAAGACGTAGCCCGTCTGGCCGGTGTCTCCACGGCGACCGTCTCACGTGTGCTGAATAATCCCGAACTCGTCAGCGAGGCGACGCGCCGCTCCAGTGCGGAGCGGTTCACGGCTCGCATCGCCTCCAGCCAGCCGAAATCGAGCGGCATGCCGGGATTGCGGGCGATCTCGCCGCCGGTCGCCTCGCGGTCGGGCTGAGCCGAGCGGGCGAGGGCGCCCGGAAGGGCGTGGACGCTCGCACCGGACGAACTGGGTTGTGGCTTTGTGTTCATACGCGGAACCTGGATGGTTG
>CBINGT010000496.1:0-2860 GCA_966250245.1 uncultured Anaerolineae bacterium | reverse complement strand
ATACCCGAGGTGCACGCGAGAATCAACCGCGCAAGCAGGCGGTCAGCAGGCGGCTATCTGACGCTGGGGTGATGTGGTGGGGCGCGCGACTAATCATCCTCGTCAGGAATCAGCGGCTCAAGCTGAGTGATGAGCGCAGGGATGCTTTGGTGAACTGTTTCCCAAACGACATCAAGCCGAATTGAAAAATACTGATGCACCAGCCGGTTACACATACCTGTGATGGCACGCCAATCGATCTGTGGAGTAGCCGCCCGCGTTTCATCCGTTAGCAAACGCGCCGCTTCGCCAATTACCTGAAACTCGCGGATGACGGCGCTCTGAACAAGTTCATTTGTGGCAAACTGTTCAGCCGTTAAGCCGCTTACAAACCGCTCGATCTTGCGAGCGGCAATCAGCATATCGAGCAGTAAGGCATCGTCACGCCGCATAGATCACCTCGGCGGAAGACAGGATCGCGCGGCGGCGGATGTAATTCGGGCTGGCGCGCACGGCATCCTTATCGACCACGTCCACGCGACGACCAAAAATCGCTCGTAACTCGGCTTCCATCGCGGTGAGGTCCATGAACGTATACACTACACCCGGCGCGAACGTAAGGAGCACGTCGACGTCGCTCTCCGGCGAAAAGTCATCACGCAGGACAGAACCGAACAAAGCAAACTCTACCACGTTCCACCGCTGGCAGAACGCGGCGATCTCGGCGTGTGGAATGGAAATGCGCGTCCGTGAGGTCATCGTTTGCGTTTCCTGTCGATTACCATCTTCGATTATTGTAGCGCAGGTTTGGCACTCTGCCGCCGCTTGGCGCAGCGGGCGGGGCGCGGTAAGCTAAGGGGTGCGCGGGGCGGTCCCGCACCCACTCGCTTCAGGAGTTACCGTGGCGCAAGAGTCCACTATTACCATCCGCGCGCAGCGGACCGACGATCAGGACGAGCTGTTCCTGCTGCTGACCAACGAAGCGGCATTGCTTAACTCGGTCGAAGTCCCTTACATGACCGAAGAGAGCTTCCGCGATCGTTTCACCAATCCCCCGGCCGACACGCACGTGCTGATCGCGGAGAGCGTGCTGCCGAGCGCCCGCCGCCGGATCGTCGGCGCGGCCTGGTTACAAACGCAGAAAAACCGGAGACGCCACACCGCCCAGTTGACGCTGCTCTGCCTGCCGCAGCACCGGCACGGTGACGCCGAACGTTACCTGCTGGATGCGGCGCTGAAGCTGGCGGACGACTGGCTCGGGCTGCGGCGCGTCGAGCTGATCATCTTTGCGGACGACGCCGAGGCCGAGGCATTCTACGGGAGCTTCGGTTTTGAGCGCGAGGCGGTGCTGCGGCGTTTTGCGATGCGCCGGGGCGTGTACGCCGACGCGTGGTTGATGGCAAGGCTTCACACGCCAGGGCAGGAGAAGCAGCCATGAGCAAGCGACTCCGCCAACCGATCATTATTCGCGGGCAGGAAGCGGACGATTGGGAAGACGTCGCCGAGATCTTTGAGGGCGAGCGTGCCATCGCCGGGACGCTTCAGCTTCCGTACCAGTCGCGCGATGCGATCCGCGATCGGGTCGAGAATCCGCGCCCGGATCTGCGCGTGCTGGTCGCGATCGTCGATGGGCGCGTGGTCGGGACGCTGGGGCTGGAAGTGGGGCGAGGGCGTCAGGCGCATGTGGCCGATATCGGGATGATGGTTCACGACAGCTACCAGGGGCAGGGAGTCGGCTCGGCACTGATGGAAGCGGCAATCGAGCTGGCCGAACGCTGGCTGGCGATCACCCGGATCCAGTTAACGGTCTACGTGGACAACGAACCGGCGCTGGCGCTCTATCGCAAGTACGGCTTCGAGGTCGAGGGTACGCTGCGCGACTATGCATTTCGCGACGGGCGCTATGTGGACGCCTACCTGATGGCGCGTCTGGCGCCTGAGGTGCAGTCATGAGCGCGCACACCCCTTCGCACCTGGCCGCCGCGCGGGGCGAGCCGAGCTACGTCTGGCGAGACGGGCAGGAGCGCCGCCTGCGGATGATCAACCACTGGGTCGATCTGCATGGCGCGTGCGTGCTAGAGGCTGGGTGCGGCCTGGGCACGTACAGCAGCCAGATTCGCCGCCGCTACTCCCTGTGCGTTGAGGCGTTCGACATCGAGCTTGAGCGCATCAAGTTCGCCCGGCAGGACACGCCGCATGCCGTGGTCGCCGCCGCCGAAGCTGTCCCCTACCGCTCGAACGTGTTTGATCTGGTGATCTCGAACGAAGTGATCGAGCACGTGAGCGACGATCGTGCCGCCGTCGAGGAAATGGTGCGCGTGCTGCGCCCCGGCGGGCGGATCGTGCTGTTCTGCCCAAATCGCTGGTATCCGGTCGAGCAACACGGCTGGTACCGGCACGGGGAATATCATTTCGGCAACATCCCGCTGATCAACTACCTGCCGGATCGCTGGCGCAACAAGCTGGCGCCGCACGTGCGAACCTACACCGCGCGCAAGCTGCGGCGGCTGTTCGACGGGCTGCCGGTGAAAAGTGTCCACCACAGCCGCATCTTCGGCGGCTACGACAACATCATCTACCGGCATCCGCACGCTGGGCGCTGGCTGCGCGACCTGCTCTATCTGGCGGAGCGCACGCCGCTGCGCATCCTGGGGCTGTCGCATCTGCTGGTGGTGGAAAAGCTGGGAGAGACCGCTAAAGACAGCTAGAGACGGCAAAAAGCAGCCAGGAGCTTTCGTAACCATCAGGCTGCTCCGGCTGCCTTTTCACTTTTGCTCACTAAATAATGAGCGTGCGTCGGCGGCACGCAAAAACCTCACCCCTGGCCCCTCTCCACGCGTGGAGAGGGGAAAAGGGGCCGGGGGTTAAGGGGTGAGGTTTC
>CBINGT010000495.1:0-2864 GCA_966250245.1 uncultured Anaerolineae bacterium | reverse complement strand
ACCGGCCCGACCTCGGCTTCCAGTTCGGTCATGATGCGCGCCTTGTCGTCCGGCATCAGCCCGGCGTAGACCCGGTCGATCCCCACCTGCTGCCCGATCGCCCGGCCGACACGCTCGTGATCGCCGGTCAGCATCACCACGCGCTCGACCCCCGCCGCGTGCAGCGTGTCGACGATCGCCGCCGCTTCGGGCCGGATCTTGTCCGCCACGCCGAGGATGCCTAGCCACCGCCCGCCGTGGCACGTGAACAACACCGTCTTGCCCTCGGTTTGCAGCCGGTCGTGCGCGGCCATCAGGGCTTCCGGCGGATGTCCGGCGCACTGCTCAATGAACTTCAGTCGCCCGACGCGGACGACCTCGCCGTGCAACTCCGCGATCACCCCCTGCCCCGTGACCGCCTCGAAGCGATCGACCGGCTCGCTGGCGATGCCACGCGCGTCCGCTTCCTCGCGCACCGCCCGCGAGAGGGGATGTTCCGACCGCGCCTCGACCGAGCTTGCCACGCGCAGCAGGTCCGTTTCGCTGACCCCCTCACATGGGATTACGTCGGTCACGCTGGGGTGGCCGATGGTCAGCGTGCCGGTCTTATCGAACGCGACGACCTTCACAGTGGACATCTGCTCCAGGTGCGCCCCGCCCTTGAAAATGACCCCCTTGCGCGCGCCTGCCGCAATCGCGGAAAGGAACGCCGCCGGGACCGAAATCACCAGCGCGCACGGCGACGCGACCACCAGCAACACCATCGAGCGGTAGAAGCTGTCGTGGAAGCTATGTCCGAGCAGCAGCCACGGCACGACCAGCACCAGGGCGGACGCGCCGATCACCAGCAGGGCGTAATACTGCTCGAAGTCGTCCAGGAACCGCTGCGAGGGCGCCTTGCGGTTTTGCGCCTCTTCGACCATCTGGATAATGCGCGCGAGCGTCGATTGCGAGGCGTGCTGCGTCACCCGCACGTCGATCGCGCCGTTCTGGTTGAGCGTCCCGGCGAACACCTTGTCGCCCGTCGCCTTCTCGACTGGCATCGACTCGCCGGTGATGGTGGACTGGTCCACCGTCGTCTGACCGGACACGATCACGCCGTCGACCGGGATGCGCTCGCCCGGGTGGATCAGCACCGTTTCGCCGACCTGAATCTCCGCGATCGGCACGTTGACGACCTGCTCTCCGCGCTGGACGTGCGCCTCTTCTGGATACAGCGCGAACAGCGAGCGGATTGCCGCGCGGCTGCGCCCGATCGCGTAATCCTGCAACACGTTGCTCAGCGAGAACAGGAACAGCAACACCGCCCCGTCGCGCCACTCGCCAACCAGCGCTGCGCCGATCGCCGCCAGGATCATCAGCAGGTCGATATTAATCTCGCGCTGTCGCAGGCTCTCAAGCCCTTCCTGCACGCCGTAGAACCCGCCCGCCAGATACGCGACGACGCCCAGCGCGCTAATCCACTGCGACGGCCACCCGCCCCACTCCGCCACAAGGCTCAGCACGATCGCTGCCAGCGTGATCACGACGAACACCGGTTCCAGCTTCGCGCGGGTCAGCCATGCGGGCCGCGAAGGCGCCGGTTCGATCGATTTCGTGCGTGTCAGTTCAGCCATGATTCCCTCGCGTGCTTAACGACCTTTTGAAATGATCTGGCCTACGCGCGCTCGCCGGAGAAACCCCACCCCCTTAACCTCGGCCCCTTCCAGGGATAAGGTTCCGCGTTCTGGCACGATCCACTCATAGCTTTCAAAAGGTCACTGCGCTTGCTTATCACTCCCATTCCCGCGGGCGACTGCTTCGAAGATCGCGCGGTCGGCAGGATCGAGCTCGTCCAGCGCGCCCGGCGGCAGCTTGGCGAAAATGCGGTGTGCGAACAGCTCCATCCACACGAATTGCCGCCCGATCTGCACCATGTTGTTGTTGCTGGTGACGGTCGCCGCGCTGCCCGCGCCGCGCGTCCCCGCAATCAGAATTTCGCGCTCATCGGCCACGACGACCAGCGTATCCGCCAGCTTGTGAAGCTCGCTCTCGCGCGTCGGATGGTACGCGACCTCGCCCACGTCGAGTGCCCGGCTGCCCGTCAGCAACGCGCCGACCCGCACGCCGCGCCCCGCCGCTTCCTCGATCACGTCGCGCAGGGCGTCCAGGTTCGGATCGGTCAGCACGAGCATGACCTCAACCCGCGCCTTGGCGATCATCTCGTGCGCGTAGCTGAGCGCCCGCGTGTCTCCCTCGAACGTCCACAGATGCCCTTCCTGACGCGCGGTGTAGAGCACTTCCAGGCCGGGACGCACCGCTTCCACCCGCTGGCGGTGTTGCTCGACGAGGTGATAGAGCAGGGCGCTCGGCGGCATCGGCCGGTAAAGGGTCGCTTTCGGCTCCTCGGTTTTCATCACCGCGCCGCGCTGGTCGAGCCGTCCAAGCGCCTCGTAGACCATCGAGCGTGGGATACCCGCTCGCTTGCTGAGCTGGTAGCCGGTGGCGGGATAATCCTCGAGCAGCGCGAGGTACACCTTCGCTTCGTATTCGGTGAATCCCAGGTCGCCGAGATCGTTCACCAGGGTCATCGGTCGCTCCTTGAGAGCAGCGGTTAGCACGACAAGCAGTTAGCGGTTAGCGATTAGCGAAAAGCAAAAACCGGGAGTCACGCCTGCTTCTAGCTCATCGCTCCCTGCCGCTTTTCGGTAGTAGTTTTATTATAGACTACTATTTGTATAGATTCAAACAACTCATCTCCTCATCACCGTCCGTTCTTATGTTACACCTAGACCCACAACGCCGATCCACTTTTCCCTATTCTCTATTCCCTACTCCCCATTCCCCACTCCCTCATTTTTCCGTTTGGCGCTATAATCAGACTCACTCGGTCCAGGCGCCTGAGC
>CBINGT010000494.1:0-2868 GCA_966250245.1 uncultured Anaerolineae bacterium | reverse complement strand
ACCACGCGCATCTGGCACGCGCCGACCACCTACACCGTCCGCGCCGGGCAAACGCTCGCCAGCATCGGCGAGGAAGTCGGCATCCCCTACCCCTACATCCAGGCGGAGAACCCCGGCATTAACGCGAATGCGCTGTCCGCCGGGCAAGTGCTGAACCTGCCCTCGCGTGATGTGCTTTTGCCGCTGGAAGTCGTGCCACACAAGCGCATCACCGTCAGCCGCAGCCAGCAGCGGATGTGGGCGTATGAGAACGGGCAGGTCGTCTTTGACTGGCCCGTGTCCACCGGGATCCCATCCAGCCCCACCGCGCCGGGCGTTTTCCAGGTGCAGTCGCATGAACTCAACGCCTACGCGGACCAGTGGGATCTCTACATGCCGCACTTCATCGGCTTCTACCATCCGGGGCCGAACGTCGAGGTGATGAACGGTTTTCACGGTTTCCCGACCTCGGCCAGCGGCGGCTATCTGCTGTGGACCGACGACCTGGGCCGCCCCGCGACGTACGGCTGCGTGCTGCTCAGTCTGGAAAACGCCGCGACGCTCTACGCCTGGGCCGAGGAAGAGGTCGTGGTCGAGGTGACGCCATAAGGGGTTAACTCGCGATAAGCCGGTACAGAAGCGGCCATCCCCGAAAACGGTGGATGGCCGCGATTTGTTTGTCTGAAGGCTGGCGTCCCGTTTTTCGCTAACCGCTAATGGCTAATCGCTAACCGCTCTAATACTCTGGCGCCAGAAGAATGTCCGCCTGTGTCAGCGGCCAATAACGCACCCGCGCGATCCCCTGGATGGCGCTCGCCTCGACCGGGCCGAACGAATGGCTGTCGAGACTGTGCATCCGGTTGTCGCCGAGCACAAAGTATTCGTCGTCGCCCAGTTCCCACGTCCCCTCGCACGAGGGATACGTGCACAGCTCGGTGACATACGGCTCGTTGAGCGGCGTGCCATTGACATACACATATCCATCGTCGATCACGATCTGCTCACCGGGCAAGCCGATCACCCGCTTGATCAGCAGTTCATCGGGCGAGGTCGGCGAATTCAGCACGACCACATCACCCCGCGACGGTCCGCCAAGCACCATCGTGATCCGGTCCACGATAACGCGCTCGTTGGTGTGGAAGTTCGGCTCCATGCTTGCGCCGTCGACCACATAGCGCGGCAGGAACACATCCATCGCCACCCGCATCACGACCACGATCAGCACAAGCTGAATCAGTTCTTTGAACCACCCCGCCAGGCGACTGCGCCGGGGCTCGTGAACCGCGGGGTCATCGAACAGGTTGTTGTCCACTATCGGATACCGATCTTCCATCGTGTCTGACCGCCGTTATACGCATGTCTACTTATCAATACGACCGATTTTAGCGCGACGGTGCGCCGTTGGGGCAGATTATACACAACTTTTGCCCTTCGGATTGCCGCCGGACTGTCGCGCCCGGCTCAATCGGGTACAATTAGGCGGGCAGCCGCGCCCCTGAGATGCGCGGCGCTTCGAGGTCCATTCCGCGCAGGAGAGCAGCGATGCATATTCTCGTCACAGGCGGCGCCGGATATGTTGGTTCGGCAGCGGCGGCTCACTTCCTGGCCGCCGGATATCGTGTCACCGTGTTTGATAGTCTGGTCAAGGGTCATCGCGATGCCGTGCCCGAAGGCGCCGCGTTTGTCCAGGGCGATCTGGCGGACCGCGCCGCGCTCGACGTGCTGTTTCAGACGCACGATTTCGACGCAGTCGCGCACTTTGCCGCGTACATCGAGGCCGGGGAGTCGATGGTTGCGCCCGGCAAGTATTTCGAGAACAACGTCGCCTGCACGAATACTTTGATCGACACGATGATCCGGTATGGCGTGAAGCAGTTCATCTTCTCGTCGTCGGCGGGCGTCTACGCCAGCAAGGACGAGCCGCTGCAAGAAGATGATCCGGTCGGACCGGCCAACGTCTATGGCGAAACGAAGTTGATGATCGAGCGGATGCTGGCGTGGTATCACCGCGTCGCCGGGCTGCGCTACGCCGCGCTGCGCTATTTCAACGCCTGCGGGGCGATGCTCGCGCCCGATGGCACGCCCATTCGGGGCGAGGCGCACCAGCCCGAGACGCACCTCATCCCGCTGACGCTCCAGGTGCCGCTCGGCCAGCGTCAGGTCGCCTACATTTACGGCACAGACTACAACACGCCCGACGGTACATGCATCCGCGATTACATCCATATTGAAGACCTTGCTTCGGCGCACGTGCTGGCGCTCGAAGCGCTTGCTGACGGGCGTGACGCGATGGTTTACAACCTCGGCACCGGACGCGGCTACAGCGTGCGCGAGGTAATCGACACTGCGCGCGAAGTGACCGGCGTCGACTTCCCGGCGGTCGAAGCGCCGCGCCGCCCCGGTGACGCCGACCGGCTCGTCGCCTCGTTCGAGCGGATCGGGCGGGAGCTGGGATGGGAGCCACGGTACAGCGATCTGCGGCAGATCATGGCGTCCGCCTGGGCGTGGCACACCGCGCATCCGCACGGCTACGCTCGTCCCGAGAATGGATAGCACCCGGCAGGCCCGCCTATGCATGTCGCGCTGAACGGCTGGTTCTGGGATCAGCCTCACACCGGAAGCGGTCAGTACCTGCGCCACCTGCTCCACGCCCTGCACAAGCTCGCGCCTGAGCTCCGGCTGACGCTGGTCATTCCCAGCCACCAACGCACGCTCGACGCCCTGCCGCCGCTGGTCGATGTGTTGCCACTTCGGGGGCGATTCGGCGGCAATCTCGGCAAGACGATGTTCGAGCAGCGCGGCTTTCCGAGCGCATTGGAGCGGCTCGGCGCCGATCTGGCGCACGTGCCCTACTGGGCGCCGCCGCTCCGAAGCCCGATCCCGGTGGTC
>CBINGT010000493.1:0-2868 GCA_966250245.1 uncultured Anaerolineae bacterium | reverse complement strand
CGGGTCGCTCCACCGCCCGGCGTGGTTGCGCGTGGCGCCGTCAAGAAACGCCTGGGGCCACCGCAGGTCGCCGTGCCGCCCCAGGAAATCGCGCTTGTCCGCATCAAACCCATCCGGGACGAGCGACGCGCTGTGAAACGCGACATAGTCCCACGAGCGGTTCCAGTGCGCCTTGCTCTCGACCGGCAGCTCCCACAGCAGTTTAGTCGCCAGCAGCGCGCCGAGGTCCGCGTCGTACTCGGTGGCGATGAATGTGCGGTGAAACTCGCGGTGCCAGTCGGGCGCAGCGCCGAGCAGCCACTCGAAATAGGTGCGGATTTCGAGCGTGCGCGGCGTGTCGCCGGTGTTTTGCAGGCGCAGCAGCCAGATTTCACACGGCGCATCCTGCGGCACGAAATAAGTGACCGCGCTGCGAATGCCCGCGCGCTGCCCTTCGATGACAGAGTATCCGAAGCCGTGGCGAACGCGATAGTCCTCGAGCGCCGCGCCGCACGGCTGCCAGGTGACCGACCAGAATTCGCCCGTTTCGGCGTCGCGCAGATAGAGATACTTGCCCCACTCGTCGCGGACTAAGTCTTGCTCCCAGCGGGTGATGCGGTTGAGGCTGGCGTGCATCCGCCAACTGTAGCCGCTGCCCGCCTGCGAAAGCGTCAGACCATAGTCGCCGTTGGTCAGGACGTTAATCCACGGCATCGGCGTGTCGGCGCGGGTGATGATGAACTCTGTGGCGTCGTCGCTGAAAGCTCCGTAGGTGAACTCCGGCTGCGCCATTACTGATGTGCTCCCTTACGTTAGTCGTTCTCGCTTCGCTGCATAAGGCGTTCCAGATCGGCCGCGGCGCGCTCGATCAACTCCGGATCGTTCGGGAAGAGGTCGGGGATCGACTCGTAAATATCCTCGGCGTCGCGTAGATCACCCTGTTCCTCGTAGAGCTCGCCCAGCCGCAGGTAGATAATGCCCATCGCCGGGTTGCTGCGCCCGATGTTCTGCTGGACGAACTGCTCCGCCTGCTCGACCGTCAGCTTCTCGTTGATGATCGTGTCGATACGTTCCTGCGCGTGGCGGACGTGTTCCGGCACGGGAAAGGCGTAACGGTTTTCCCAGATGCGGTCGATCTTCAGGTAGCCGCCGCGCGTGACATAACGCCTCGCTTCCTCATCGAACACTTCATAGCCGACCAGCGCGTCGAGGTATTCGCCCGCTTCGTAGCTCTGATCGGCGTCGTCCACGTAGCTCGACGAAAGCCGGTAGGCGTCCCACCAGGCCAGCACGTACGTCGTCACGAACAGCAGCACGGCGACCGCGATCAGAATTGCGGCGCGAGACCGGCCGCGTGCCGGGACGGCGGGAACAACTGGGGTCGCTTGAACAGTCTGCTCGGCCATGGCGTCACTTGCTCAGCGAAACGTTGGCGAACGCTTTGACGAACTGCTCTTGGATGAAGAAGTAGACCACGACGATCGGCAGGGTGATGAGCGTCGTCAGCGCCCAGATCTGCTCGGAGTTTTCGCCGGGGACGGTTCCTCGAAATTGGAGCAGTCCAAGCTGAAGCGTCCAGCGGTCGGGCCGGTTCAGGTAGAGCAGCGGGCCGAAAAAGTCGTTCCAACTGCCCATGAAGGTCAGGATCGCGACGGTCGCCAGGGCCGGGCGCGCCAGCGGCAGGATGATCCGCAGGAAGATCCTGATCTCCCCGGCGCCGTCGATCCGCGCTGCCTCGACCAGCTCGTCCGGAATGCCGACCATGAACTGCCGCACCAGGAAGATGTTGAAGACCGACACGGCGGATGGGATGATCAGCGCCTCGTAGCGTCCGACCCAGCCGATGTTGTAGATCAGCACGTAGGTCGGGATCAGGAACAGCACGCCGGGGATCATCATCGTCAACAGCATGAAGCCGAAGATCCGCCCGCGTCCGGGGAACGGGATCTTGGCGAAGGCGTAGCCCGCCAGCGCGCTGAGCAGCGCATTCAGCAGCGTGATCGAGACGGCCAGGATCAGCGAGTTCTTGAACAGCAGCAGGACGTCCAGTTCCTCAAAGACGCCGGTATATCCGGTGAAGGTGATTTTGCTGGGCAGGGACCAGGACGAATGCAGGATCTCGCGCCCCGTCTTGACCGAGTTGTTGACCATGAAGAAGAACGGGTAAACCACCACGATCGCGCCGAGCGTCAGGATAAGGTAAGTCAACACCTGGGACGGCGACACGCGTTTGAGCTTTTCCACGGCGCCCTCCTTAATCAGCATCGGAGCGGATAAACCGGAACTGCAGAGCGGTCAGCCCGGCAATCAGGAACGCCAGCAGCAGGCCCAGCGTCGACGCATAGCCGACGTTGGCGCGGTCGAACGCCTGCGCGTACAGGTACAGCACCGGCGTCAGCGCCTGGTTGTTGACGCCGCCATAGATGCTGAACCCGATGCTGAACACCTCGGTGAACATCTGCAGCCCGTTGATGACGTCGACCACCAGCAGGAAGAACAGTTGGGGCCGGAGCATGGGCAGCGTGATGCGGCGGAACATATCCCAGCCGCGCGCCCCGTCGACTGCGGCCGCCTCGTACAGCCGGGGATCGATCCCGTACATCCCTGCCAGCAGGATCACCGTGCTGATGCCAAACCATTTCCAGGTGTTGATCAGCGCGATTACGATCATCGGCAGGGTGTCGTATGTTTTCCAGAAGACGGGCTGATCGAGGATGCCCGCGTCGATCATCCAGCGCTGAACGGGGCCGCCAGGGCTGGCGATGTTGTCCCCGATGGTCATGAGCACGACGGTTGAGGTGATGACCGGCAAAAAGTAGATTGTGCGGAAGAAACGCGCGCCCCAGGTGATCCGGAACAGCAGTGCGGCGGTGATCAACCCGATCCCGT
>CBINGT010000492.1:0-2873 GCA_966250245.1 uncultured Anaerolineae bacterium | reverse complement strand
ATGGCATCGACCAGCGTATCCAGCCCCTTCGGCATGCCCATCGTGTGCAACCGCCCGATGTATCCCACGACGAACGCATCCGGCGGGATGTCCAGCGCGGCGCGCGCCTCGGCCTGCGATGGGACGTCTGCGAACCGCGCGGCCCGAAAACCATCGTGCTCGACCTGCACGCGATCTGCGCCCTGCGCGCGTAAGGCGTCTGCAAGGTGAGCGGTCAGCGCGACGACGCGCGCACGTCGCACGACGAACCGCTCAAGCGCGCGGCCCAGGCGAGAGCGGTGGAGCGCATGGGCTTCGTAGACAAGCGTGGTGCGCGGGCGAAGGACCGCCAGCCACGCCGCGAGGAACAGGTCGCGCGTGTAGAGCACGTCCGCCGGGCGGCGCAGCAGCCACACGGTGAGCGCCAGCGCAAACGTCACCGTCTGCGTGACAAAGCCGATCCGCCAGCGGGGGAAGATCGGGAACAGATCGAGGATCGGCAGGCGGCGGAAGGCGAAGACCGGCTCGACGCCGTAATGCGCCCACAGTGACCCGGCGGCGCGCATCTCGGCGGTGTTGATGCGGCGCGGCGCGACCAGCGTCACGGTGTACCCTGCTTGCGCGAATGCCTCGCACATCTGCGCGATCTGCAGGCCGTGCGCCTTCTCGGTCGGCAGGCGGTTGTTGGCGACGTAGATCAGCTCAGGCATGGCGCGCCGCCTCGCGCATCAGGGCCACAATGCGATCCATCAGCCCGTCGAGCGAGTGCGCCGCCTGCGCTCGTTCCCGCAGACCGGCGCCGATCGCCGCGCGCTCATCCGGAGTCAGCGCCAGCAGCGCGGCCAATCGCTCCGCCAGCGCCGCGTCGCTTGCGTCGTCGGGCAGGTACAGCCGGTCGGCGTCGTCGCCCAGCAGCGGCAGAAAATCGGGATTGGTGACGACCGCCGGCTTCCCGGCGAACATCGGCTCCAGCGCGCCTTTGTCAAACAGCCCCGGCGGGCTGAGATTGACCGCGATCGCGCTCTGCGCCAGCGCGGCGAGCGCTTCCCGGTGCGGCAGTGGACCCACGAACTCGACCGGCGGCGGGGGATCGAGCGTCTCAGCCAGGGTGCGCAATTGTGCCGGATAGTCCAGCTCGTGTTCGACCGCGCCGCCGATCAGCCGAACACGGAACGGCTGATTGCCCGCCTCTGCTGCCACCAACGACGCGGCGCGGAGCAGCCAGTCTTGCCGCTTGATGCGCGCCAGCCGCCCGATCATCACGATCTCCGGCGGCGAGGCTTCTGGCTGTGGCGTGGGGAAGTCTGCCGTGTCGATGCCGTGACCCATGACGCGCAGTTTCGGCGTGTTGAGTGGGAAGCTGCCGGGCGCGGCGGTCAGCACGTGCGAGGCGAGCGCGGTCGCCAGCCGAAGCTCCAGACTGGTCTGGCGGTGGGTGTACCACAGCAGTAGCGGCTTGCGGCGCAGGCGCGCCCATGGCGCCGCGAACAGCACATAGCGCGCGATCATGTGGCAGAAAACACCGTCCGCTTGTGGGACGAGGGCGCGGAGATAGCGCGTCAGCGCGAGGGCCTGCGCCGCCCGGCCCGCGTCGCGCTCTTTGCCCAGGCTGAAGGCGCGCACATTCGGCGGCAGATCGGTGGTACGCTGTTCCTGACAGATCACGTCGAGATGGTCCAGCCGCGCCGCCAGCTTCTCGACCCAGCGCATCATAAACCCGGTCCGATCGTCGGCCGGGTCGAGCTTGCGCGTCAGCAGCAGCCAGCGCATTAGCCCCCCTTACGTGCGACTTCCAGCGTGTGCGCGAACGTCTCCGCCACGGCGTCCAACTGGCGCGTGTACTCGAAGCGCGCCAGCACATCCGCCTGACCAGCCGCGCCCATCGCCCGCGCCCGTTCCGGATCGTCCAGCAGCGCCGCGATCGCCGCCGCCAGTGCGCCGGGCGTGTGCGGCGTCAGCAAGCCGGTTTCCCCCTCGCGCACGATGTCACGCGGGCCGTCGCCATCCGTGCTGACGACCGGCGTTCCGGCGGCCAGCGCCTCGACCAGCACCTTGCCGAAGCCCTCGTAGCGCGAGCTGTGGGCATAGACGCTCGCCATTTGATAATACGCCGGGAGATCGCCGTGCGCCACGCGGCCGGGGAAGATCACCCCTTCCACGCGCGCTTCCTGCACGAACTCCGGCCGCCGCGAGAAATCGCCTACCATCACCAGCCGTGCGGCCGGATGCGCGAGCCTCACGCGGCGGAACGCTTCGAGCAGCAGCTCGACGTGTTTGACCGGCGCGGGCAGCCCGACCCACAGGATCACGGGCGTGTCCGGCGCGAGGCCGAGCGAGTCACGCAGCGCGGCGATCCGTTCCGGTGGCTGCGGCACGGCGAACAGGGCGACGTCGGTCGGCGTGGGCAGCACGATTACGCGCTCGGCGCGGATGCCCATCGCAAGATAGTGCTTTTTCTCGCCCTCGGTCAGCACGCGGTGCGTGTCCGCGCGCTTGACGACGAATTTGCCGATGGCGTGCAGCGCGCGGTTGCGTAACGGCCGTTCGGCGATCCACGCCTGATTGTTGAAGAAGGTGCTGTGATTCTGCACGTTGAGCGGCAGGCGCAGCGCCCATTTGAGCAGCAGCCCGATCAGCCCGGTGGCGAACGGGTCCTGCGTGGTGATCAGGTCCGCTCGCTGGCGGCGGTGAACGCGCACCCCGCGCCAGAACGCCACGAAGGGAAACAGATAGGGCGTGGGGACGTTCGTCGGGTAGACGGTCAGCCGGTCCGACAGGTGCGTGACGGTCTTTGGAGCGGATGCCGGATTGTAGACGATCACCGAGATCTGCCCGACACGCTCCGCATAGGCGATGTGCCGCGTGACGGTGTTGCCGTGCGGGTCGCCAAGCAG
>CBINGT010000491.1:0-2889 GCA_966250245.1 uncultured Anaerolineae bacterium | reverse complement strand
GGCTGCGCGTGGTGGTCTGCGGGGCTAGGGCGTGCTGCAGCCAGCGGATGATCGACTTGCTGATCACGTCCAGCACGTGGCTCGCGCCGTCGGGATCGAGCGCCATCCCTTCCATCAGCGGCATGACGCCCATCAGATACGAGGCAACGGTCATCGGCCCGCGCGCGCAGACCATCCGCACGCCCAACCCCTCGGCGCGCAGGCGCTCGTCCAGCGCCTCGTACTGCCGCACGACCAGCGGCATCAGCCCGTCCTCGCGTGGATCGGCGGGCTCGATCTCGCGCGCCCAGAAGCCGAGGTCCGCCACCACCGGCTCGACTGATGGCGGGCGATCCGCGTAGAAGTGGGGCTTCGCGCCGAACGCCGACGGCTCGACCGCCATGCCATACTCGATCCACCAGCCGGGGATCCACACCGCATCGGGGAAGCGTTCGAGCAGCCCGCGATTGATCGCATACCATCGATCGGGGAACAGATAGTAATCGCGCGTGTCGATCCCGGCGTAACCGGGCAACCACGGGCTGTCGACGATCAGCGCGACCGGGACCTGATCTGGCGTGCCCCGCCGCGCCGCGACGACGAACCGCTCCCAGGGAGTGCTCATAGCGCCCTGCTTTCCGTGGCGCCGCCCGCCTGAAACTCGCGCAGCGCATCCCACAGCGCGAGGATGTTTTCAGGCGGGACGTCGGCCTGAATGTTATGCACCGTGTTGAACACATAGCCGCCGCCAACTGCCAGCGCCTCGAGGTTGCGGCGGACGTCGTCGCGCACCTGCTGCGGCGTGCCGTGCGGCAGAACGTCCTGCGTATCGACCGCGCCGCCCCAGAACGCCACGTCCGCGCCGAAATCGCGCTTGAGCGCCACCGGATCCATCCCCCGCGCGCGGACGTGGATCGGGTTCAGCACCTCAGCGCCGATCTCGATGTAGTCCGGGATCAGCGGGCGGATGTTGCCGCACGAGTGAAAGAACTGTTTGGTGTGCGGCGCAAGCTGCTTGATGCGCTCGAACAGAATCCGCACGCGCGGTTTCAACTGCTGGCGGAACATCGCCGGGGAGATCAACTGTGACTGCTGCGTGCCGTAGTCGTCGTTGTACGTGACCACGTCCACCACGTCGCCAAGCTCCGGCAGCGCCATCTCCCAGAAGTCGAGCTTGAGCTCCAGCAGCTTGTCGAACAGCACGCCCGCCAGCGCCTCGTCGGTCGCCATCATGACCAGCAGTTCCTGCATGCCGACGATCCGCTGCGCCATCTCGAAGATGCCCGCGAACGCATCCTTCAGCACGACGGCGTACCCCTGCGCGCGGAAGGCGAGCGCCTGCTCCCGCAACCCCGCGATCCGCCGGGGATCGCCCATATCCGGCCAGGGATAGTTGAGAATGTCCGACGCGGTGATCTCCGGCCCTTCGAGCGGCACGCGCACGATGCTGTAGTACAGTCCGTCCGGGCGCGGGCGGTGGTGCGTGATGCCCCATTCGTCGTGATAGCGCCAGTACTCGCCCGCCGGTTCCTCATGCACCTGCCAGTTGTGACTGTTGAGCGGGAACAGGCCGCGCGTGTCCACGTCCAGCCGCCGCAACAGGTCGTCTTCCGGCAGCGCCAACTGCTGGATCGTGTCGCACAACACCGGCTCGACCGGCGGCAGGCTGAGCGCCTCCCGCAGCCCGCGCGCCGCGATAACGTGAATCCCGGTCACCTGCGTGCTGCCCAGGTCAATCGGGATGCGGTCCGGCTCCTGGTGATTGAGCGCCGCCAGCACCCGCTCGCGTGACGTCATCTCTGCCATCAGCCGCGTAAAAACTCCTCGCGTATCGGCGTGAAGGTGTCCACCAGCCGCGCCCGCTCCGTCCGAAGCTGGATCGTGTGCGGCAGATCGCCCGGCACGGTGATCAGGTCGCCCGGCCCCAGCGTGTGTGGCTCGTCGCCCAGAAAGAACACGACTTCACCCTCGGCCACGTAGGTCACCTGCTGGTGCGGGTGGCTGTGCGGCGGATCGGGCTCGGCGTGCGGCCCATCCTCAAAGTCGATCACGACGACCATCAGATCGTCGGTGTACGCCAGATAGCGCTTGCGACCCGGCGCGATCACCTCGGGCGTGATCTCCGCCCAGCGAACAACATTCATCCCTGCGCTCCTCACAACTCGATCAGGTAGATCTGCACGCGCCCGCCCTTGTCCGACGCGTAAAGAATCCGGCGGCCATCCCAGCTCCACGTGGGATGGCAGTGGCTGCTCTGCGTGTGCCACGACGTCCCATGCGAGCACAGTTTCTCCAGCCGCGCCTCGTCCCCGCTGATGTCGATCAGCACGAGGTCGTCTACGTCGTCGCCTACCAAAACAGTGTTATCCGGGTTAGCGTGGTAGTGGTTGCAGTAAAACGGCATGTCGATCTTGCGGACGAGCGTTCCCGTCCGGTCGATCAACCCGACGAAGGGCGTCATCACATTGTGGTTGACCGGCACATCCGTCACCACCGCCTGCGTGCGGTGCGAGGTGATCGTCCCATCGTGGCCGGGGCCGCGATTGTCGAAGAAGATCAGCCCGTCCTGCGTCCAAAACTCGTGCCCGATGGCGTCGTGCTCGTCCTGGCGAAAGCACGGCCGCGACTGCCGCGAGATGAAGTCGAGGAACCACATCCGCTGCTTCACCAGGTTCCACGGCCCTTCATGGCAGAACATGCCGAGCGTCGGGTCGTCCGGCGAGAATTGGAAGTGCCCAAGCTGGTGCGTGTCCTGATAAATATCGTGCCAGCCGGAGCCATCCGTATATGCCACGGTGATGCGCCCATCCTTGATCCTGTAGAAGCGCTCTTTGAACCCGGCGTAGTTCGCGCCCCGGTAGTGGATGTAATCGGTCGTGATCTCGTTGCGGCAGAACGCGACATAGCGCC
>CBINGT010000490.1:0-2896 GCA_966250245.1 uncultured Anaerolineae bacterium | reverse complement strand
AGGAATACTATCACGGGCGGCTGGACTGGTTCAACTTCGACATCGACGCGGACGCGCCGCCACTGGACGCGGAGCTTCCACCGGAGACACCCGATCCGCAGGCGACGTTCACGCAGACGTTCATCCCGACGCAAATCACGTTCGACGGCATGCCGAACACTCGCTGGTGGACCTTCGAGGACGGTCGCACAAACTTCGGCGACATCAAGCCAGACACGACCGACATCGCCAAGCTGCTGCTGATCGAGTTCGGGCTGGTCTACGCGAACGACTGGTTCCTGCTGCCGTTTGCGTTGCCCGCCGGGTCGATCGCGAAGGTGCGCGGCATGGCCGTGACCAATGTCTTCAACGAGCGTATCTGGGTGGAAGCTGCTGGAAGCGGCCCCGACGACGCGTGGCAGCGGTGGAGCATGTTCACGCTCAACGTGCAGGGCGAATCGGGCGAGCAGGCGGATACGAGCCTGTTGCTATTGCCGACCGTGCCGAAGGTTCAGGAGAGCCGCCCGCTGGAAGAAGTCGCGCTGATCCGCGACGAGATGGCGACTATGGTGTGGGGCATCGAGCGAGTGATCCCGCTGCCGACGGGCTGGCCGAAGTATGGCGCGGAAGCCGGACTGGAGACTTATCGCTTCTACAAGGCGCGGCTGGCGGCCGATCTCGAGACGACACCGCCCCCGCCGCTGCCTGAACCTGCCGCGCCGATCCGCTACGAGGTGATGAACACCGTCCCTGAGGAATGGATCCCGTTCATTCCGGTGCACCTACCCGGCGACAACCGCGAGATCCAGCTTCAGCGGGCCGCGATGCCGCGCTTCCTGGAAGGCGATCCGGACCTGCCGGTGAGGGTCCGGCCACGCACCACGCTTCTGCGCGAAGGGCTGGACCGCACGCCGAAACAGGCGTACTTCTTGCACGAAGAAGAAGTGCCGCGCGCCGGGGCGCTCGTCCAGCAGACGTTCAAGCGGACGCGCTGGAATGGCGGCCGCGTGTTTGTCTGGCTGGGTATCAGCAAGCACACCGGGCGCGGGGAAGGCAGCAGCGGGCTGGCGTTCGACCAGCTCCGCGAGACGCGCAGAGAAAGCAGTTAGCCGTTAGCGATTAGCGGTTAGCAAGCTCAAGAGCGAGGCCCGTGCGGGCGAGGGCTCACCGGCTGGGAGCGGGCGCAGCTTCAACGGGCAGCGCCTCGTTATATGCCGCATGCTGCTCTAGCTTTTTCTTTTGGCTAACGGCTAACCGCTGATTGCTATCGCTGCTTTTTAGCCCTTTAGCCCCGAAGTCGCGATCCCTTCCATGAAGTAGCGCTGCCCCAGGAAGAAGATGACGATCATCGGCAGGGTAACGATCACGCTTGCGGCGAGGATGATCTCCCACTGAAGCTCGCCGCCTTGCCCGAACTGGTCGAGCAGGGCTTTCAGACCGCGCGGCAGCGTGAACAGGTCCGAGTTATACAGGTAAATGAGCGGCTTGACGAGGTCCGTCCAGCTCGCTTTAAACTCGAACACGAACACCACGATCAGCGCGTTACGCGTCAGCGGCAGCGCGACGTGCCGCCACAGCCCGAAGTAGCTTGCTCCGTCGACGCGCGCCGCCTCGAATAGCTCGCGCGGCAGCCCCAAATAAAACTGGCGAATCATAAAGATGTAGAACGCTGAGCCGAACAGGTTCCCTGCCCACAGCGGCCAGAGTGTGTTCACCAGCCCGAGCTGATCCCAGATCAGGAAGACCGGGATCATCGTCACCACACCGGGCAGCATCATCGTTGCCAGCACAAGGTTAAACAGGGCGTCGCGCCCCTTAAACCGGAAATACGAGAAGCCGAACGCGATCAGCGCGGAGCTAATCGTCACGCTGAGTGCGGCGAGCACGCCTACCAACAGGCTGTTGCGCAGCCATGACAGGACGGGCGCGGCCTCCCACACCTTGACATAGTTTTCCCAGGCGATCGGGTCGGGGATCCACTCCGGGCCGAAGACCTCAGAGCGCACCTTCAGCGAGGCGCTGACCAGCCAGGCGAAGGGCGCCAGGAACATCAGCGAGCAGCCGATCAGCAAGACGATGAACAGCAGGCGCGGGATAATCTGGCGGATGCCGGACCCGCTGGCCCCGATCATGTCCGCCAGCCGTTCCTGCGGCGATCTGCCGGAATGTTCGATGACTGCCATCGCCTATGCCCCTTCGTAGTAAACCCACCGCTTGCTGACGCGGAGCTGGATGAACGTCAGGATCATGATGATGATGAACAGCAGCCATGCCATCGCCGATGCGTAGCCCATACGGAAGAACTCAAACGCCTGGCGGAACAGATAAATGTTATAGAACAGCCCTGCCGAGGACGCGGTCCCCGATCGCATGTTGCCAAAGAACATGGTATAGACTTCGGTGAACACTTGCAGCGAGCTAATGATGTTGACGATCAGCGTGAAGAAGATCGTGCCGCTGATCATAGGCACCGTCACGTGGCGGAAGCGTTGCAGCGGGTTCGCCCCGTCGATCTTGGCTGCTTCGTGCAGCTCTATCGGGACGTTCTTCAGCGCCGCAAGATACAGGATCACTGTGTTGCCGACGCTCCACAGGCTCATTAGCACGATGCCCGGCTTGATCCAGGCAGGATCGGTCGTCCAGCCGGGGCCGTCGATCCCGATCAGCGCCAGCGCGCGATTGATAAGTCCCACGCGCGGATTGAGAAGCCAGAGCCACAGCGTACCGACCGCCACCGCAGGTGTGACGGATGGCAGGTAGAAGACGGTCCGGAAGAACCCGGCGGCTCGCCCGACCTGATTCAGAATCAGCGCCAGCGCCATCGCGACGATCATCATCAGCGGAACGTGCAGCGCCGCGTAGAAGAATGAGTTGTACAGGCTCAGCTCGATCCTCGGATCGTCGATCAGGCGCTGGA
>CBINGT010000489.1:0-2898 GCA_966250245.1 uncultured Anaerolineae bacterium | reverse complement strand
CTTCCACCAGCGCCACCAGCGCCGCGAGGATCGCCAGCGCAACGAGTGTTTCAAATGTCCACCACGTCAAGATCAGCGGCGCGGCCAGCAGCGCATAGGCCCACGCCATCGCGTTGCCGGTCCCCTCACCGTGCAAACGACATGCCAGCCGCCTCAGGAGAACCAGAACTCCGACATCAGCCGCTACCAGAATCAGCCCCAATGCGGTCGCCCAGGGCGAATAGTCAACCGGTCCGCGAATCGCCAGCAGCCGGTACAGGCCAATAAACACCGTGCTCCACACTGGCGGGAACTCGTACCAGTAGTCCCGATACGGCAGCAGCTCTTCGTCACTCAGCCGGGCGAACTGGAAGTAGTATCCAAAGTCGCCGAGCGCAGTCAGGCCGCGCTCAATGGGAACCAGCTCGCCCGTCTCGTCAAAACGATCGATCACATTCGGCTGGTAAACCATGGCGAGCGTGATACGCAGTGTGATAAACATGAGCACGAGCAGGCGAAAATCGCTTATCAGCCCATGTGGGGACAGGACTGCAATTGACTTGTTATTCATCAGCGAACCTCACGCGCTCGAACAGAGCCGAGCGACCATCGTCAAAGCGCTGCTCACGCCACTGCTCGGGCCGCTCGCGGAGCATCTGCGCCAGCACGCTATCCGCTTCGATCGCGACCGCCACGATCTCCTGCTCGTCGAGTATGGCATCCCAGCCTTCCCGCAAAAACGCGACCGAGAGATAGTCGCGCAGCACAGTATCACCGTAGAGATCGGTGCGCCCGTCGGTGTAGACTGGCACATCCGGCGCGGCAAACAGCAGATAGCCGCCCCAGTTGTAGCTGTTAAACAGCTTACCTTCAGGCGGTGCGCTCTGTAGATGTTGCGCCAGTTCTACTGGAAACGCTTCGCGCTGGGCCTCGCGCATCGTATTTGGGTTGAGCGCCACCGCCGCCTTCGCCAGCACGCCGACCAGCACCAGCGCCAGCAGCACCCAATTCAACGCGAGTTTCGCCCCGGACACCTGCCGCAGCGGGCGGACCTGCCAGCCGCGCGCCGTCAGCCAGTCGTGGATGTGACGCGACAACACCGGCGTCGCCACCAGCGCAAACACCGCAATATTCCGCCCGGCCATCAGCGCCATCAGCGCCGTGCCGCCGCACAGCACCAGGTCTGACCAGTCCAGCCGCCGGTCCCCAATCCCCACCGCCGCCAGCAACCCAATCAGCAGCGCGGCGAACGGCCACACCTGCGGCCGGTGAAAGTCGGGCGACGCCCATTCCTGGATGAAATCCTGCAACACGCCGATACCGACCGTGTCGAACGGCACCGTCAAAATCCGCCAGCCGTACGGGTTCACGATGACCGCCACCGCCGACACAACGGTGATGACCGCCAGCCGCCGCACGCCTGCCCACCCCGTCGCGCGAGGATCGTGCGGATCCAGCACCGCGCCGAGCGCTTCCCCGACGATCATCCCGAGCAGAAAGATGAACCCGATGGCAAAGCCGCCGTGCAAGTTCGCCCAGAGGATCATCACCGGCGGGATCGCCCACAGCCGGTCTTCGTCTTCGTATTTGAAGCGATACAGCAAATACAGGGTGAGCGCGCCGAAGAAAAACGAAAACATCTGTGGGCGGGGGGACCAGAACACCGCTGCCGTCGCCGCACCGAGCACCACCACAAACGCGCGCAGGTACGCGGTGCCGTCGCACATCCGGTACACGAGCGCCATGCTCGCGGTGGCCAGCGCAGCCGTGTACAACGCCAACCCAACGTTCCCGCTGTCGCCGATTTCGCCGCTGCCGCCAAACAGGCGATAAATGCCGGTCAGGATCACCTGCGCGCCCCAACTGTGGTCCAGCCACGGCGCTCCGGCGCGGGTATGCGAGAAGGTGTCAGTCTGCGGGACGCCCCGCGTCTCGAGGATCAGTTCGCCGGTGCGCAGGTGCCACCACGTATCGGTATCGAGGGGCACGCGCACTGCCATCGCAAAGATGAGTAGGAACAGAATGACAGCCGTCAGACGCTCGATGGTCAGGCTGCGATAAATGGACATGCGATCTCCGGACGGCGCGATCCTCTACGGCTCGATCGCGCGCACGTTAGTCAACTCAAGCGACACTTCCTGGCCGAGCGCTTCGCTCAGCGCTTCTTGCGCGTCCTGCACGTCGACCGGCGTCAGCCACTCAACGCTGCGGATCGTGGCATGCACTTCATACGGCGTGCCGGTCGTCACCAGCCGTAGATCGACCACCTGCCCCGGCGCGAACTCCGCGCTCAGCACGTTGCGGATCGTGCTCGTCTGCTGCTCCAGGCGCACCACTTCGAGAAACGCGCTGGCGAGCGGCACGGCCAGCGCCACCAGCACTATCAGCGAAACAAGCCAGTTCACCAGATTCGCCATCTGGCGTGCGGGCCGGATCCCCAGCCAAAGAAAGACGCCCGCGCCCGCCAGCGCAATGCTGACAAGGTTGGTTGCCAGCAGCAGTGCCGCGCCCTGCGCCAGTTCCTGATTGTCAAACGCAATTGCCAACCCCATCGTGCACAGCGGCGGCTCCAGCGCAGTTGCGACCGCGACGCCTGCCAGCGCTGAGGGGATATCCCGTCGCGCCATCGCATATGCACCGACGGCGCCCGCCGCCAGCGCGATCGCCATGTCAAGCAAGGACGGCTCACCGAGCACCTGCATCTGGCTGGTAGGCACGTCGATCGGAAACACCAACCCTATCGCAATTGCGACGCCCAGGCCAATAAGCACGCCCGTAATCGCGGTGACCGCCGAGTTGCGCATCAAGCGAAGCTGCCCCTGCAGCAGCCCGACCGAAAAGGCCATCAGCGGCCACATCAGCGGCGCAAAGATCATCGCCCCAATGATGACCGTCGCGCTGTTTTGCAGCAAGCCGAGG
>CBINGT010000488.1:0-2924 GCA_966250245.1 uncultured Anaerolineae bacterium | reverse complement strand
ACCGCCGCCGGCTGGCTGGAGCCGCCTCGCGAACGCATGACCAGATAGACGGGGATGCCGGTGGCGAGGAGCACAAAACCCCAAGCCGTCGCTTCCAAGCCGGCACCGTAAAGGGTCCACAGCGCGTAAATCGTGCCGACGACCGTCACCAGATCTTCGCGGCCTAATCGGAGTTGCTCGGGCCGCAGGCGGATCACGCAGTAATTCGTCTCGTCGTTGTAGTACGTCACGCGCTCAACCGAGCCGGTGAGCGTATCCGTCGCCATCTCGTCCCTGCCCCATTCGTCCCTCGATGCCGGTTGGCTCCGCTTCCGGCGTTCTGTTATTTTACCCTATAGACCTACTGGCTGGTGGAGGGGTGTATCAATGGCCGAGCAGCAGGCGATTCATTTGCATTATTCAGAAGCCGGATATGGGATGCCGATCCTTCTGGTGCACGGATTCCCGTTCGACAACCGCATCTGGGCGGCGCAGCTTGGCGAGCTGGGCGCCACCTATCGAGTCATTGCGCCCGATCTGCGCGGGTTCGGGCAAAGCGCCGCGCCGGACAACGGCTACAGCATGGACGACTTCGCCGCAGACCTGGTCATGCTGCTGGATCGCCTGGGGATCGAGCGCGCGGTGTGGGTCGGGCACAGCATGGGCGGCTATATCACGCTCGCCGCGCTGCGCCGCTGGCCGGAGCGCATCCCTGCGGCGGTGTTCGTCTGCACGCACGCCCGGGCGGATAGCAAGGAAAAGCAGATCCAGCGCGAAACCAGCGCCGAGAATGTCATGCAGAACGGCGTCAGCGACACGGCTTATACCATGATGGGCACGATCTTCGCGACGGACGTTGATCGCCAGGGCGAAATGGCGCAGCAGGTCTACGAAATAATGGTCAATGCCAAGCCCCACGCCGTCGCGGGCGCATTGCGCGGGATGGCTTCCCGGCCCGACTCGCGCGATGTGGCGCGCAAGCTGACGATCCCCACGCTCGTGATCGCAGGCGATCAAGATGAAGCGGTCAATGCGGAACTGACAGACGAGCTGGCGTCTCTCATCCCTGGCGCGCAGCATGTCATCATCCCCGGCGCGGGCCACATGCCGATGATCGAGCAGCCGGATCAGTTCACCGACGCCCTGCGCAACTTCCTGGAACGCATTGGGGGCGCGCGCTAGGCTGTCCGCCGCTCTCCTGTCACTGACACACCGCCCCGGCCCAACCGGGGCGCGCTGTTTTGCCTCTATCCCCCTGTACGTTGGTCCTGCTTGCGTCACAAAAATTTCCTTCTGCGATAGAGTTGAGGTACAGTTGGCACACACCATCCTAAGAAATTGAGGCATAACGGGAAGCGTCCAGCTCGGTCCATGGCAGAGAGCGCGCTATGACCCCTGATCCGCTCATAGGAAAACAACTCGGCGACTATACCATCGTGGGTCTGCTCGGACGGGGTGGCATGTCCCGCGTTTACCGGGGCTTTGACGAGAACCTCCAGCGTTACGCCGCCGTCAAGGTTATCAGCAGCGACTTCGCCACCACGTCTGAAGAAGAATACACCCGTCGCTTCCAGAGCGAAGCGCGCGCCATCGCCCACCTGCGCCACCCGAACATCGTCGGCATATACCAGTTTGGGCGCTCTGAAGGCATTTATTACATGGCGCAGGTCTTCCTTGAGGGCAAGGACCTGCGGATGGTGTTGCGCGGCTACGCTGAGCGCGGCGAGCGGATGCCGACCAACGAGATGCTGCGGATCGTCGAGGATATCGCGGCGGCGCTGGACTACGCGCACGCGCACGGCGTCATTCACCGCGACGTGAAGCCGTCGAACATCATGCTCGAGCGCCACACCGGCCGCGCGATCCTGATGGACTTCGGGCTGGCGCTCAGCGTGCAGGAAGGCACCACTGGCGAAACGTTCGGCAGCGCGCACTATATCGCACCGGAGCAGGCCGTTTCCTCGGCGAAAGCCGTCGCACAGAGTGACCTATACTCGCTTGGCGTGGTGATCTACGAAATCCTGACCGGGCAGGTGCCGTTTGACGACCCCTCGGCGATGAGCGTGGCGCTGAAACACCTCAACGAGGCGCCACCCCCGCCCAGCCGTTTCGTTCCGACCATCCCCCGCGCAGTGGAAGAGGTCGTCTTGCGCGCCCTCGACAAAGACCCGCAGAAACGCTATCCATCCGGCCGGGCGCTGGTGGAAGCGCTGACCGCCGCCTGCGCCAGCGCAGAGCAGCCGGTCATACCTGCCGCGCACCCATCCGACGATCTGCTGGCGCTGATCGAATCGCCGCGTCATGTCAGCGTCGCGCCGCCCACCGGCAACTTCACGCCCGAGCTGGCAGGGGGCGATCCGGCGCTTGACATGGAGACGCACGGGCTGGCGCGTCGCTTCGCGGAGCGCAAAGCCGCCAAAGAGGAACTGGCCGCCGCGCAAGCCGCCGCCGCGGACGAGCTTCAAATCGACGACCAGACGCTCGACTCGATCCTCAGCGGCTACGCCGACCCGCGTGATATCGGGTTAGTGGGGCCAGACGCAACCGGCATCCGTCCCCCCGAGCACCCCGGCAGCGATAATGGCACCGGGATCGACCGGCCGCCGAGCCACCGGCTGCGCCGCGTGCTGATCAGCGCGATCATCGTGCTGGCTTTCGTCGCGGCCGGGCTGGTGTGGGCGAACTTCCTGCGCGAGGACCCCGATGGCCCCAGCGTCGAGCCGCCGGTCGAAAGCGAGTTGATCGCCCCGCCCATGCCAACAGACGAGGCTCCGGCCGTTGCCTTCGACGCGACCGGCACGGCGACCGAATCCGTAACGGAAAATCCGGCTGAGGACGCCACCGCACCCGCGATTGCCGCAACCGATGAGGCGACCGAGACGCGCACGCCGCGTGCCACGTCCACGCCGCGCGGCGAGACGCCCACTACGCAACCCGCCACCACC
>CBINGT010000487.1:0-2936 GCA_966250245.1 uncultured Anaerolineae bacterium | reverse complement strand
CCTCATTGATCGGCACTTCGTCCAGCGCCAGCACGGTCAGCCCCTGCGGGCTGGTCGCCTGGAACCGTTCCTTCCACTCGTCCAGCGGTTCGAGCCGCGCCGTCATCCACGCGTCGAGCAATTCGTACTCGCTGCTGGCGCCAATCGGCAGCGCGGCGGCGAACTGCATGCGCGGGCGCGGGGTGAAGCCCTGCGAGTATTCGAGCGGCGCTTCCGCCCGGCGCAAGACGCGTTCCCACGTGCGCGCCAGATCGTGATGGCCCACGAAGCGAAGCGGGCCGTCCTGGCCGAAGCGAATCCGGAGTCGTTGTTGGGTCAGTGGTTGGTTCATGGGTCCATTATACCAGGTGCGCGGCTAGTGACGCCCGTCTTTGCCTGGTATACTCGCGCTGCGATATTTGTTGACCGCTTGCCCTGGCTGGCGGCGCAACCAATCAGAGGATGGGGTGTTAGTACGCATGACAAGGCGCACAGTGCCGGACCCGCGCGACTATGAGTCGGCTGACGACGCGCAGCTTGTCGAATGGGCGAAGTCCGACAGGGAAGCCTTCGGCGTGCTGTACACGCGGTATGTCGACAAAATCTATAGTTATGTGTACTACCGCACGGGGAACCATCACGACGCCGAAGACCTGACCTCACGCGTGTTTTTTCGGGCGCTGGGGCACATTGGCAACTACACCGATCGCGGCGTGCCGTTCTCGGCCTGGCTGTACCGGATCGCGCATAACTTGGTGGCAAACTGGCACCGCGACCGGGGACGGAATCAGGTCGTCGCGCTGGAAGAGACGTCGGTCAGCGGCGCGCCAGCCGACGGGCCCGAGGCCGCGACCGAGATGATGGAAGAACAATCGCTGCTGCTCGAGACGATCCGGCAGCTTCCGGCAGAGCGGCAGCAGGTGTTGATTTTGAAGTTTGTGGAACGGCTGTCGAACGCGGAGATCGGCGCCATCATGAACCGCACCGAGGGCGCGATTAAGTCGCTTTATCACCGGACACTGCTCTCGCTGCGAAGCGCCTTCGACGAGGATGGCGCAGGCACAAACGGCGACAGCCGCGAGGGGGCCGACGACGAGTCTTGGCCCGAGAGGACGTAAAGGACAGGGCGAAACCCATGCGATTTTCCCCATTTTCCCGGCTGCGCTTGCTGAACCGCAGCTCGCTTGATGACCTGGTGGACGCCCACACCACCGCGCTGACTCGTGGGACGCGCGGGCTCGATGCGCTGCTGGCGCAGTATGACCAGGCGACGGCCGCTGAAGCGCGCGAGCTATTTGCGCTGGTTGACCAACTGAGTGAAGTGCTGAAGCCAGTCTCACCCGACGAACGCTTTGTGCGCGCACTGTACGAGGAGCTGCTCACGGCGGACATGCCGTCGCTAACGCTGGTGGATCGCATTCGACACATACCGCGCTCGCAACTGGCCGCCGGGATCGGCGGGGCGGCGACGCTCACCGTGACGGCGGGCGTGGTGCTGTATGCGTGGAAGACGGAAGGCGGTTTGATGGCGCTGCTTCGCCGGTGGATGCCTGCGGCGTAGCGTCCAGTCGAGGTTGTTGAAAAGCGAACTTTCATTGGGGCGGAGCTTGCTCCGCTCATCGTTTTTGACCGTTGTCTGGCCCATTCACTCTATCGACGGCTAGTTGTACATTTGGGGGACTCACGGCCATGAGCGAGCGCTACGCCCGAATCACCGGCTGGGGAAAGTATGTTCCCGAGCGCGTGATGACGAACGATGATCTTGCCAAGATTGTCGATACCAGTGACGAGTGGATTACGTCGCGAACCGGCATCAAGCAGCGGCACCTGCGCGGCGAGAACGATACGACATCTAGCATGGGTGCGGCGGCCGGGCGTGAGGCGCTGAAGTCTGCTGGGCTGAACCCGTCCGACCTCGACCTGATCATCGTCGCTACCACCTCGCCAGACTACCTCGTCCCGTCCGTTGCCAGCCAGATCCAGCACTTGCTCGGCGCGTCGTGTGGCGCGTTTTCGCTGGTGGCGGGCTGCGCGGGGTGGGTGTACGCGCTCGCCACTGCCAGCCAGTTCATCGAAGCGGGCACGTACCAGCGTATCCTGGTGATTGGTGTGGAGATCATCAGCTTCGCGCTGGACTGGACGGATCGCTCGACGTGCGTGCTGTTCGGCGACGCCGCTGCGGCGACGGTGGTCGAAGCGAGCTACGAGCCGGGCGGCGTGCTGGCGATGGAGCTTGGCTCGGATGGCTCTGGCGCGGAGTATCTGTACGTGCCGGATGGCGGCAGCACGAATCCCTTCTCTCAGCGCACGGTGGACGAGCGGCGCCAGTATCTGCGCATGAACGGCCCGGAAGTGTTTAAGTTCGCGGTGCGGACGCTAGCCAGCTCGCTCAAGCGCACGGTCTACCAGGCGGGCCTGACGCCCGACGACATCGACCTTTACATTCCGCACCAGGCTAACAAGCGGATTATCGAAACCGCCGCGCGGCAGCTTCGCGTTCCGCTCGACAAGTTCTACATCAACATCGACCGCTACGGGAACACATCGGCGGCGTCGGTCCCCCTGGCGATGGTCGAGGCGATCGAGGAAGGACGCCTGAAGGATGGCGATCTGGTCGCGATGTGCGCGTTTGGCGCGGGCCTGACGTGGGCGACAGTCGTCATGCAGATGGGCGCGGGCGGCGTCAGCGTCGCGGCGGACAGCCTGTTTTCCGTGGCACGGGCGCGGTTCCTGGCGCGGCGCGCGTCGGACGTGGTGCTCGACACGGCGCAGGCAGCGCTGCTGCCGCTCTACACGCGGATCTACGAGCTGCGCAAAAAGCTCTAGTTCCGACAACTTGCTGGTAGAACCTTGCGCCCCGGCCACCTTGCCGGGGTTTTGTTTGCATGGGGATGGGTAGCGGGAAGCGGGGCAGGTGGCGTCAAATGGGCCGAAGGAGTATCCTTAAAGGCGTGAGG
>CBINGT010000486.1:0-2942 GCA_966250245.1 uncultured Anaerolineae bacterium | reverse complement strand
TCAGCATCGCGCCTAACGGGCTGGCCCGTAAGTTCGAGTGGATCCCCACCAGCACGTTTTCGAGCGCGGTCATCCCGGCGAACAGGTGAATGTTCTGGTACGTGCGCGCTATGCCGAGCGCGGTGATCTGGTCTGGCCGCAAGCCCTGGATCGGCTGGCCGTAGAAGAGGATCTCGCCTTCTTCGGGGGTGTAAAAGCCGCTGATGCAGTTGAAGAAAGTCGTTTTGCCCGCGCCGTTCGGCCCGATCACGCTTGCGATCTGGTTCGGGCACACGACAAGATCGAGGTCGCCCACCGCGATCAGCCCGCCGAAGCGCTTGGTGACACGCTTCGCTTCGAGCACCGGCTGGACGCCATCCGGTTTGACTGAGGCCGCCGGGTCGCTCATACGCTTTCGATCTCCTGATTCGACGCTGCACGCGACGCGGCCAGCCTTCGAGCGCGATCCGATAGCTCGGTCGGCGGCTCAGGCAGCAGGCCGCGCGGACGGATGATCACCATCGCCACCAGCAGCGCGCCAAACACCAAAATGCGGTACGTGGACAGCTCGCGCAGCACTTCGGGCAGGCCGATCAGCACGATCGCGCCCATGATCACGCCGGGGATGCTGCCCATCCCGCCGATAATGACCAGACTGAGCACCTCAATCGAGACATCCAGCCGGAAGTCGCCGGGGAAGATGTTTCGCTGCCGCGCCGCGAACAGCACCCCGCCGATCCCCGCGAACGCCGCGCCGATTGCGAACGCCAGCAGCTTCGACTGCACGAGGTTGACGCCCATCGACTGGGCGATCTTCTCGTCGCTGCGCATGGCGCTCCACGCGCGGCCCGTGCGGGACCGCTTCAACCGGCCGGAGAAGAACGCGATCATCGCCGAGCCGAGCAGCACGAGGTACAGCAGCGAGAGGAACGTGGCCGAGCCGCCCAGGTTCTCCGGCAGCGGGCGCGGGATCTGCAACACGCCCTGCGGCCCGCCGGTGAAGTCGCGCAGGTTGTTGAACAGCAGGCGGATGATCTCGCCGAAGCCGAGCGTCACAATCGCCAGATAGTCCCCGCGCAGGCGCAACACCGGGATGCCGAGCAGGATGCCCGCGATTCCGGAAACCAGCACGCCGACCACCAGCCCGACCAAGAACGGCGACGCGCCGGAGAAGATGCTCTCGTAGAGCGATGTGCCGTCGAGCAGCGCCGCAACGATCGCGCTCGCGCCGACCGCCAGAATGATCAGCAGCGTGGACTGCCCGCCCGACGGGCGCGCAGGAGCGTCGACCAGCGGCGGGCGACCGGAGCGGGTTTGCGCGCGCGCCGTGTGGCTGCGGCGCCACCACCACAGCCCGGCCGCGATGACCACCGCCGCGACAAGCACCGCCACCGTCAGCCAGCCCGCGATGCGGACCACCGCCTCGTCGTTGCCGCTGAACTTGAGCCCGATCGGCTGCTGTTGCTGGTCGTAGACAAGCTGGTTCGACGCCAGGAACGCATAGGTGTACGCGCCGAGCGCGAAGAACGCGACGTAGCCCAGGTCCAGCAAGCCCGCGTAGCCGACGACGATGTTCAGCCCCAGGCCGAGCATGATGTTAATGCCGACCAGCGTCATCACGTCCGACTGGTACTGGTCGAGGTACAGCGGCAGGATCAGCAGCACGGCCAGCGACATGGCCTGCGCGAACTGGCGCTCGAAGCGCCCCGGCACGCGCATCGCCACCGCGCTCTGCCCCACGATCAGCAGGGCGCCCGCGCCCAGCACCAGCGAGCTGAGCGTCTGGCTACCGCGCACTGCACCCGGCTCTGCAATAAACGTCGAGTTGTTCCCGGTGATCCGCCCGATGCCGACGAACGTCAGCAGGCCCACGCCGACCGCGATCACCGCCACGCGCCCGCGATAGCCGAGGCCCCAGTCGTTCGTCCCGGCAGAGCGCATCGACACAAGCGCCCACAGGATGATCAGGAACGTCATCAGAAGCTGCGTCTCGCGCTCACCCGCGCCGATCCGCAGCACCGGGTCAACCGCACCCTGCCCCTCGGTCAGCCAAAACAGGCCAAAGAAGATCACCGGCAGCAGAAGGATGATCCAGTGGGCGATCGGGTTTCCGGACAGGCCGCTGGTGACGCGGCTCCGGTAGCGGCCCACATCCGCCGCGACCCACGCCCACGCCAGCACTGCCGCCCCGACTGAGACGAGGATCACCACCAGCAGGAAGCCATACAGCCCGCCGATGATCAGATTGACGTCCAGCACCTCGTTGCCCGTCAGCCCAAACTTGAGCTGCAGGCCGGTGTCTTCGTTGAACGTCAGGCGGAAGGGGTTGGTGCGCACCGGGCGGCCTTCTTCGTACGCGCCGGTCAGCGGATCGATCGGCGGATTGCGGTGTAGCTCCTCGGCCGGAACGCCCGAAAGCACGGTCACCGTCTGCGCAGTCACCGCGTCAAAATAGCGTTTCACGTCGATCCCGCGCGCCTGCCAGCGGTTGATCAGCGCCATCAGCAGCAGGACCATCACGCCCGCCACCACTCCGGCGACCAACGCGTTGCTCAGCACTGTGCCCAGGCCCTGGTCGCGCAGCCGTCGCGCGATCCGCACGCCGAAGACGGCGACCACCAGCAGCAGCGAAAACAGCGCCAGGCCCTCAAGCCGGATCGGGATGCCGATCAGGATCAGGAAGATCAAGACCAGCCCGCCCACGAAGCCCGCGCTCAATCCCTGGCGCAGCTCGTCGGAGATTCCTTGTAAGCGACTTCGCAACATGGTCTAGACCTTCTTTTCCGCAAGCACTTCGCCGAAGATACCGGTCGGCCGGAAGATCAGCACCAGCACCAGCAGGCCAAACGCGATCACGTCTTTATATTCGGTTGGGATGCCGAGCATGGTCGGGCCAAGCGCCTCGACCAGCCCCAGGAAGAAGCCGCCGAACATCGCGCCAGGGATGTTGCCGATGCCACCCA
>CBINGT010000485.1:0-2961 GCA_966250245.1 uncultured Anaerolineae bacterium | reverse complement strand
CCGGCTCCGGCGGCTCGACCTCGATCATCGGCAGTTCGAGGCGGCCATCCGCTAGCTCGCCCTGCAGATTCTCGTACAGGCGGTTGAGCAGCACCGGCACGTCGAGCGCGCGGCCCATCTGCGGCTCATCACCGGCAACCGGCGCGATGTTCGTCTGCTCGCTGAGCGCGATCAACGCCTGCTCGGTCTTGCTGAGATCGACCGTATACCACGGCGCAATCTCGCTGCCGGACGCCGCGTTTCGCGCCGCCGCGAACGTCGCGGGAACGTCCACCTGCACGCCCAGATCGCCGAGCGTCAGGGACCATTCTCGGCTGCCATCCACCAGCGTGACCGGACGCGCCGCCCAGTTCTCGCTGAGCAACCGCTGCTCGGCCCGCTCGACATCCTGCCCCCCGATCGCCACGCCGCCGACCGTCACCCCGGCCGCGATCGTCTCGCCACCAGCCAGCAGGTACGCAGCCAGCGCGAACACCATCAGCACGACCGCCATCGCGATCGCCGTCAGCCCACCAGCCAGCAGCCAGGGCGTGGGACGGCGACGCGGGCGCGGTCGTGGCGCGGCCCGGCGCGGATCGGGTTGTGGGTAGGGCGGTTGCGGTCGCGGAATAACCGGCTGCGCGTACATCGACATCGTTTGCCCCTTATTCGGGCGCTTGCCCGCCTTATTGGCTCACCGCTAACGGTCGAATTTCGAACATCTGCGTGAATTTTATCATGCGCGCCCCGGCCGCGTATGACGCCCGGCGCGTGCAAACCCTGCGCTCCCCCTACGCCCGCGCCCCGCTGCCGGATGTGATAAGCTCTACTCAAGAATCGCTCATACAGACAGGACAGGAAGCGGATGAAATCGCGGAACGAGATCTCGGCGGGCGGCGTGGTCTACCGGCGTGGACCTGGCGGGATCGAGATCATCATCGGCAAGGCGTCGAGCTATCAACGCTGGGTGCTGCCGAAGGGGCTGGTCAACCCCGGCGAGAGCTACGAGGAAGCGGCCGTGCGCGAGGTGGAAGAAGAAGCGGGTGTGAAGGTGCGCTTGATCGCGCCGCTTGGCGAGCCGGAGCGGTACATCTACACGGCGCGCGGCGTGCGCGTGTTCAAGGAAGTCTATTACTACCTGATGGAATACGTCGAGGGCAGCGAGCAGGATCATGACAAAGAGATGGACGAGGTCCGCTGGGTGCCGATCGACGAGGCGCTGAGCCTGCTCGCTTACGAGGGCGCGCGGAACGTCGTCCGGCGGGCGCAGGCGGCGCTCGCTGAGCAGACGGGCGGCTGATCCCGCTACCCGTCCGCGCATGACAGGGACGCTATAAAATACGGCCCGGCGCTGAGGCCGGGCCGCGTGCGTCACCTGCGAAGCTGGTACTCGTAATACACGCCCCCCTCGCCGGAGCCGCGCCCGTAGTAGTGCCACTGCGGGAAGTTGAAGTCCGCCGTGACCGAGCGCGGGAGTAGCAACACCGCCTGCAGGAACGAGCGCAGGTCGTGCACGCCGTAGATGTTGACGTTGACGCCCCACTGCTCCATCCGGTCGAAGAACTCGGCACGTGCTCGGCTGCGCCAGTCGAGCGAAAAGCGATTCATGCCCCACGTGCAGAACATGTCGATGATCTCGTGCGTCTTCTCCGGCGCGCTGACCACCAGCGGCTCCAGAAAACCGACCGGCGCCTGCACGATCGCGCCGGGATGCGCTTGCGCCAGACGCCGGAAGCCTTCCTCGCCAAGCTGCTGCACATAGCCGTTCAGCCACAGCCGGTCGTCAGTAAATCCGTGCCGCTTGACCAGCGCCAGCGACGGCTCGATCAGCTCCGGCCCGGCCTTAAGGTCCAACTTGACCTTCTTGCCCGCTGCCGCAAGCTCGCCCAGCAGGTCGTCGAGCCGCAAGTAACCGTCCCCCTCATCGTCATAAGGGGTGGCGTTCTCGTCGTGGTGCAACACCAGATCGTCCGTCTGCGGATCGTAGTGGATGTCGCACTCGCCCCAGGGGATGTCTGACGCGAGGAACTGGCGCAGGTTCGCCTCGTCGTTGATGCCGTGCCACACCAGCTCTACCTCAGCCGGTAGCGTGCGCCGCGAGGCGAGCGCCGTCAGGTCGTAGTCGTCGCCGGACACCGCTTCCTGCGGCAGCAGCGAGCCTTGCGTCTCGTAGATCGTCCGCGCGTGGAGCAGCAGAATCTCTCGCGCCGAGCTCAGCGCCCCGATTGCACGCAGGTTTTCCGGCTCGTTGTCGATCACCGCGACCACGCGATAGCCTCGCGCCTGAAATTCGATCACGCCGCTGACCTTCGCATCCGGCACGCGTTGCTGCCAGTCGTAGGGATTCATGTGCAGCAGATCGTCGCGGAATGCGACCCGGTGCGGCGCGCCAAGCATGTTCAGCGAGGCGAGCGTCTCGGCGCGGATCGATTCCGGCCGCCCGGTGTTTAACCCGACGACACATCCAGGCTGATTCTGGATCCAGCGAATGACGTCGAACACACCCTCATACGGCTGGTGCGAGCGCAACACCGCCTCGCGCGTCCAGCGATTCGCCTTGTACCAGTCGATGATCGCCGGCTGGTCCTCTGGGGCAATGTTCAGATCCGCCAGCAGCCGCGTGACGTGGTCTTCGTGGACTGTGATGTCAGTTGGCTGGAGCTTGTCGAAGAAGTGCGTGCCGTGCGCGGCATCGTATGCCTGAAGCGTGTGATACACCATGTAGCGCATGTCGAGGATCGTACCATCGACATCGAACAAGACCATCAGCCGGTCATTCGGATACCGGCGACGAGTAGTGCGAAGGTGGGCAGACAGCGCTGCCATCCAATCCTTCATACATTTCCGCGTGCGGCCCAAACTGCTGCCGCACGCCTGCCTCCTTTCACTGGCGATGTTTCGCTCCAACCCCGAACCCGATTTATAATTCACGCGGACTGATTCGCCCGCGTATGATAAGGCCCTCTGTGCCAGGATACAAAT
>CBINGT010000484.1:0-2973 GCA_966250245.1 uncultured Anaerolineae bacterium | reverse complement strand
TACTCCAACTCGAACCGCTCCGGCAGGTTATAGTCCACCTGCACCGTGCCAAGCTGCCACTCGCGCTTCAGCACGTCGCGGAAGATGAAGTCGAGCTTGGGGCCGTAGAACGCCGCCTCGCCTTCCTCAACGACATAGTTCAGGCCAAGCTGCTCGCATGCCGTGATGATCGCCTGCGTGGCGCGCTCCCAGCTTTCGTCGCTGCCGACGTACTTGTCCGACTCGGGGTCGCGCGTACCAACCCGCACGCGGAAGTCTTTCATCCCCATGCTGTCGAAGACGTACTGCGTCAGGCGCACGACCTCGATGAACTCGTCCAGCAGTTGGTCGGGCGTCACGAACAGGTGTGAGTCGTCCACCGTGAAGCCGCGCACACGCGTCAGGCCGGAAAGCTCGCCGCTCTGCTCGTAGCGATAGACCGTGCCGAACTCCGCATAGCGCACGGGTAGGTCGCGGTAAGAGCGCAGCTCGCTCTTGTAGATCATGATGTGGTGCGGGCAGTTCATCGGCCTGAGCAGGAACTCCTCGCCATCCACTTCGATCGGGCTGTACTGGCTATCCTTGTAGTACGGATAGTGCCCGGACGTGCGGTAGAGGTCCAGCTTGCCGATGTGGGGCGTGACAACCGGCTGATAGCCGCGCTCGACTTGCGCCTGGCGCAGGAAGCGTTCCAGCGTCTCGCGCAGTATCGCGCCTTTCGGCTTCCACAGCGGCAGGCCCTTGCCCACCAGCGGATCGATCACGAACAGGCCGAGCTTAGGGCCAAGCACGCGGTGATCGCGCTTCTTGGCTTCTTCGAGCAGTTCCAGATATTCCTCAAGCTGCTCGGCCGTCTCCCAAGCCGTGCCGTAGATGCGCGTCAACATCTCGCGGTTTTCGTCGCCGCGCCAGTACGCCCCGGCCGGAGCCTTGAAGGTAATGCTGATCGCGTCCGGGTTGATCTCGCGCGTGTTGCTGACGTGCGGCCCGCGACAGAGATCCTCGAATGAGTCCTGGCGATACGTGCTGATAACCACCGGCTCGCTGGTCTTCTCGCCGTACTCGTCCTGGCCGCCCTTTTCCAGCCCGTCGATCAGCTCAAGCTTGTAGGGCTGGTCCGCAAACAGCGCGCGCGCCTCGTCGGCGGAGACTTCGCGCCGCACGAAGTCGTGCCCTTCGCGGATGATCTCGCGCATCCGCGCCTCGATCTCGACCAGGTCTTCCTCGGTCAGCGGGCGCGGCAGGTCGAAGTCGTAATAGAAACCATCCTCAATTGGCGGCCCGATCGCGATCTTGGCTTCCGGGAATTTCTCCAGCACGGCCTGCGCCATGATGTGCGCGGCGGAGTGCCGGATGCGATAGAGCTTGCTGTCAACGTACCGTTCCATAGCTCGGATGCTTCTCTCCTTGGGCTGCGTTTGCTCGCAGCGATCGACTCAGATTCCAGCGCTGCCCCGGCACGCTTACTGGCAGCAGCGCTGATTGCGCGGGCCGCGCACCTCGCTCTCACGGCCCGGATGCCCGGCGGCGCGCGACCACGCAGCCGCCGCGACGCTTTTCACGGGGCGGAACATACCGCCACACAGCCCGACGTTCGCCCACTCGTCCGCAAGACGAGCAGCGTCGGGCCGCTGAACACTTGATTGTCGATATGCCTGGGATGCCATCGATCTTGCTCCTGTTAGCGGGTCGCGCCGCAGCGCGACATCTACACATGGATATGCGGTGGCTAACAGGGGCAAATGCTGCGCCAGTCCCTGCTGCCGAGACGAAGCGGCCTCGCTCGGCAGGGACTCGCGCAGCTAATCCCTACCGATGCCGCCCGGTAGTGCCGTCAGTCGTGATATCAGTCGAGTTTTCGGTCGGCATCGTTCACAACCTCATGCGCCAATCGAAGCAGGCAGTTCGTTCTCGTTTGCGCACTGCACGAACACGCTCTCGAACACGCCGAGCACCATCAGGTTATCGACCACATCCTCGATCGTGTCCTGAAACAGATCTTCGACGATCAGATGCGGCGTCTCAAGCGCCAGGAACGGCGTTGGCGCCAGCGCGCGACGGTGCTCCCGCGCGACGTCCAGGCTCAACTGCATCTCCTGGCGAAGATATTCGAGCGTCACAAAATGCGCCTGCCAGATCTGATTATCTTCCATCTCAACCAGCACATCGGCGCTGTCGGTATAGGGATCGAAAGCAACTTCGGACTCTGGTTCGATCCACACGCGTTTGACCAACACAGCACATATCCTCAGACCAGCACAGTCTTCAGCCCGAAATAGTTGATCTCATACTACACCCATTTTCGGGCCAAATGAACAAAAAACCTCGCCCCAATGTTTGGGGCGAGGCCGAGTGACCACGCGGTTCCACCCAATTCGACACCACGCCACGCAGGCGCGCTGTCCTCATTGTTGCCGATAACGGGGCATCCCGGCGCCGTCTACTGGGCATCTCGCCGTTCGGGGCGCGCTCCCGGGGGGTTTTCACGGCGGGCGTGTCAAGCGGGCTTGCAGTCTTTGACCCGCTCTCCCTGAGACCCGCGACAGCCGTTACTCGTCCCGGTCGTCGCTTTATTCAATGTCAATTGAACGTGTTTCAGTATAGCGCAAGTGAGCCGGTCAGTCAAGGATTAGGAGCACGGTTAGCAGTTAACGTGTATGGATTCGAATGGGCAAACGCTAAGGCTGCTCGCCGCGCTGCGCCGCATAATAGTCGTCGCGCACAATGGCGTACACTTCGACATCGTGATTCCGGCCCCGGTGGAACCACGCGCCGCGCATCACGCCCTCGTACTGGAAGCCGCACTTCTCCGCAACCCGCTTCGACGCCGCGTTGCCGGGGTGGATGATCAGGCGGATGCGGTTGTGCTTCTTGCGGTCAAACAGATAGCCGATCAACAGGCGTACCGCGTCGGTTGCGATCCCCTTGCCGTCATGGTCGCGCGAGTAAAGGTGGTACGACAACTCCAGTTCGTCGAGGTAGTTCACCGTTTGA
>CBINGT010000483.1:0-2976 GCA_966250245.1 uncultured Anaerolineae bacterium | reverse complement strand
CCTGGGTGCTTCAGCAGCGGTTTGTGAAGATCGTCCCGGCGTAAAAATCCCGGATTGGTGGGGAGCCAATCGCGCATCGTGGCAAACAGGCGGAGCGTGCTCCGCCTGTTTGTCCGGTGGTTGCGGTAAAAGCAGGCGCAACAGATTACGATCCTGCGAAAACAGAGCCGGGAGAGAGGCGGCGCGCTGCGCTGAATGTGCTCTCAGAGCGGGCTTGGCGGCTTGGTTAGTTCCAACAAAGGGATTGTCGACGCGCGATCCGTGTGCTATCCTTGACAATCAGAATTCACGATCCGCAGGAACACCTTGAGCACAATGGATCTTCTGAGCATCATCCGCCGTCTGTCCCGCCGCCGTCCGGCTCTCCCGAGAGGGGGTCCGGCCTAGTTGTGCTGGCGCGGAAGGACGACGATCTCGCAGCGCACACATCGCCCCCGGACCCTCGGGGGCGATTTTGATTCAGGCAGGAGAGTGCCATGAGCGTGGTTGTTGTGGGGATTTACGGCGCAACCGGGTACACCGGGCTGGAGCTGGTTCGCCTGCTCGAAGCGCATCCGAGCGCACGCATCCGTTTTGTGACTTCGGAGAGTGCCGCCGGGACCCGCCTGCGCGCTAGCCATCCATCAGCGCCGGATCTGGCGCTCGTCAGCGCCGCCGACGCGCCGTTGGACGAAGTGCAGGTCGTCTTCCTCTGCCTGCCGCACACCCAGTCTGCCACGATCGCCGCACAAGCGGTGGCGCAGAGCGTGCGTGTGGTCGATCTCTCCGCCGACCTGCGGATCAATGACCCGGCCGAGTACGAGCGTTGGTACAAGGTGACGCATCCAGCGCCCGACCTGCTCCCCGCGCCCTATGGCCTGCCGGAGCTGAATCGCTTCCCGCTGCTTGGCGCGAAGGTCGTCGCCAACCCCGGCTGCTACGCGACTGCTCTACTGCTGGCGACGGTTCCGCTGGCGCGCGCCGGTCTGTTCGTGCCCAACGCGCCGCTGATTATCGACGCCAAGTCCGGCGTGACGGGCGCGGGGCGCTCGCCGAAGGCGCACCTGCTGTTCGGTGAGGTGCAGGGCAACTTCTCTCCCTACAACATCGGGCGCGTGCACCGTCACCTCGCAGAAGTCGAGCAGGAATTGGCGCGCGCCGGATACAACGGCTGCCCGCCGATCTTCACGCCGCACCTGCTGCCCACCGATCGCGGGATTCTCGCCGCGATCTACGCGCAGGTGACCGACCTCGACGCCGCGCAGGATGCCATCCGCCAGGCGTATGCGACCGAGCCGCTGGTGGACGTGCTACCGGCAGGCGAACTGGCGACGCTGGCGCACGTGGTCCGCTCGCCACGCGCCGTCCTCTCGCTGACGCCCACTGAGGGCAACATCCTGATCATCATGTCCGCGCTGGACAATCTGATGAAGGGTGCGGCCTCGCAGGCGGTGCAGAATTTCAACCTGATGATGAACTTCCCGGAAACGGCCGGTCTGCTTCCGGCGTAGAAACAGGAGCGCGCGATGATGCCCACCACGCCCATGATGCCAGACACGCTACCTGTGGTCATCAAGATCGGCGGCAACGAAATGGACCGGCCGGGCTTCTTCGATCAGCTTGCCCAGGCGGTCGCCACCGTCCAGCAGCAGACGCCCTGCATCCTCGTCCACGGCGGCGGGCAGGCGATCAACCGGCTACAAGCGCGGCTCGGCCTGCAAGCGGTGTATCATAACGGCCAGCGTGTCACCGACGATGCCGCACTCGAAGCCGCCGAGATGGTGCTCTCCGGTCAGGTGAACAAGCAAATCGTGCTGGCGTTGCTGCGCGCCGGAGTGGATGCGATCGGCATCAGCGGGGTAGACCGTGGCTTGCTGACGGTCGAACCGTGGGCACCGGAGATGGGCCGCGTCGGGCGGATCGTGAGCGTTCGCACCGCGCCGCTGTTCGAGCTATGCGCGCTGAACGTCGTGCCGGTGATCTCTCCGATCTCCAGCGGGCCGGATGGGACGTACAACGTCAACGCCGATCACGCGGCCGGGGCTATCGCCGGGGCGCTTAAGGCCGCACACGCCGCCTTCGTGACCAACGTGCCGGGCGTGCGCGTCGGAGAGGCGATTGCGCCGACGCTGTCCGTCGCCGAGGCGGAAGATCTGATCGCTCAGGGTATTATTCACGGCGGCATGATTCCGAAAGTTCAGGCCGCGCTGGCCGCCGTCGCCAACGGCGTCCGCCAGGCGGTGATCACCGATCTGCCCGGCCTCGCCGCCGGGACCGGGACCGTATTTGTAGCCTAAGGGGCGCGCCATGGAGAGCCAGTTGCTCAACGAAGTGATCGAGAAGTCAAACGAGTACGTGCTGGGGACGTACGTCCGCGCGCCATTCGTGCTGGAGCGCGGCGAAGGGATGTGGGTTTACGACACCGAGGGGCGCGCCTATCTGGATTTCGGCGCGGGGATCAGCGTCAACAACCTGGGCCATTGCGATCCCGGCGTCGTAGCCGCCGTGACCGCACAGATCGCGCAGCTTTCGCACACCTGTAACCTGTTCTACACCGCGCCGCAGGCTGAGCTGGCCGAAGCGCTGTGCCAGTCCAGCTTCGCCGATAAGGTCTTTTTCGCCAACTCCGGTGCGGAAGCGATTGAGGCGGCGATCAAGTTTGCCCGCAAATATGCGCTTGTGAACCACGGTCCCGGCAAAACCGGGATCGTGGTGTTTACGGGGGCGTTTCACGGGCGGACGGCGGGCGCGCTCGCGATGACGCCGAAGGAGCGCTATCAGGCGCCCTTCCGCCCGCTGATGCCCGGCGTGACCTGCGCGCCGTTCAACGACTCCGAGGCGGCGCTCGAAGCGATTGGGCCAGAGACGTGCGCCGTGTTCGTGGAGCCAGTGCAGGGCGAAGGCGGCATCAACCCCGCCGATGTGGCCTTCCTGCAAACGCTACGCGACGCCTGCGACCGGGTTGGCGCGCTGCTGGTGTTCGACGAGATCCAGTGC
>CBINGT010000482.1:0-3035 GCA_966250245.1 uncultured Anaerolineae bacterium | reverse complement strand
GCCTGCGCAAGCTGCTCGAAGGCCGGACGGCGTTTGTCATCGCGCATCGGCTGAGTACCATCGTCCGCGCCGATCAAGTCATCGTCATGGACCACGGCCAGATCGTCGAGCGTGGCACGCACGAAGAACTGCTCGCTGCACGCGGACATTACTACAACCTCTACACGACGCAGCTTCAGGGGCAGATTGCCGAGTAAAGCCCCCTCAGATCGGTGTATCATGGGGCGTGGGCGTCCGGTAACGGCCGGGCGCCCGCGCGCACTTTTGCGCCTTCCTCACCCTCCAAGGAGAAACCGCTATGGCCCTGCGTCGCTTCGCACTGCTTGTTTTCGCGCTCGTGTTGTGCGCGCCCGCAATGCTGGCAGCCCCACCCGGCGCCCGCGCGCAAGATGGCAGCGGGTGGCAGGTCGAGTCGATCGCGCCGCTGTCCGACTTGGTCCCGCAAGCGTCGCGGTTTGCGTTCCCCGCGCCGGATGCCGTTCACGTCGCCGTGATCATTCCCGACGGCGAGAGCAATCTGGCGTGCGCGTTCAATCTGGACACCGAAACGAGCGTCTGCGTGCCACTGCCCGAAGAAATCGGCCGGGGCTTCGTGATGGGGTCGCTGCCGCCAGTCGTTTGGGCGCCGGACAGCCAGCGGCTCGCCGTGGTGGGGCTCCCGCTCCAGTTCTTCGTCGACAACGACCTGACGGTGGTCGATTTCGCAGCGCAAACCGCCACCGTGCTTGCGCCCGACGAAACAACCGGCGCGCTTCCTCTCGGCGAGCCGGGCGACGCGATCATCGACGTCCAGCCCGCGTGGTCGCCCGATGGCTCGCGGATCGCGGTCGAGCGGACTCAGTGGGGCGACGAGGACCGGATCGGCCGGATCGCGATCATCGACGCGGCGACCGGCGAGGAAGTCTCCAGCCTGGAGCAGCCGGTGCTGTCGTCTGAGGGGTTCAACTTCGGCGTGACGATGGCGCTCGACTGGTCGCCCGATGGCGCATCGCTGGCGTTTGGCCGGTACGAGCCGGGCCCGGCGGCGGCAAAAAGCGGCGTATGGCTGTTCGACGTGGATCCGTCCGCTGAGGCGCCCTTCACAGCGCCGCGCGAGATCCTCTCACTGGCCGACGCGGAAGCGCTGATGCAAACAGCTCCGCAGGGAATCGCGGTGCTCTCTGGCTTTGTGTGGAGCCCGGACGGCGCGGCCGCGCTGGTGTGGGTTCACAATCCGTACGAGGGCGAGCAGCGCATCTTGCTATATAACGCGGCAGACGGCACGCTCAGCGCCCTGCCCCGGCCGGGTGGAGTCGCCGAGACGGATTCCGATATGATGGCGGCGTGGTCACCGGACGGCAGCGCGATCCTCGTTGCCAGCGTGGTCGAGGAAGCCGATCCCGCGAAGATGCTGGTTGAGGACGTGCAGTCCGAGCGCTCGGTCGGGTTGTGGCTGGTGGATCGGGCAGCGGGCGCGTCGCAACTGCTCGGATACGTGCCGTTTATGCCGGTGCCCACCACGCGCGGCGCGTGGAACGAAGACGGGGACGTGCTGCTCGGCGGCTACCGGCTGCACATCGCGCAAAACTGACCCATCTTGACCGCTGGCCCTGGCGTGGTCAGGATATAGTAGGGAAATCATCGTAGACAAAAGCGGCGATTTCGGACAGAATAGCCGCTTCGCCGGCGCGTCCCGCGTTCGGAAGTTGAGCGGCCGCTGTGCCGCCCCAGAGCTCAAAAGGTGAGAAAGGATATATCACCGTGGAAAATCGCAAGACCCTACTTTACGCAGTCATCGCTACCCTGATGGTGGTAGCAGGGCTTGCGCCTCTGACCGCGGAAGCGAGCACATTGCCCCCTGTGGGTGCTCCGCAGGTCGGGCAGGATGGCGGCGAGGAGCAGCCCACCCCCGCGGCCGATCCGGCGCGCGCAGCCTTTGACGTCGCACGTGACGCGCTGGAAGAGGCGAGAGGGCTCGACCTCAGCCTGGTGACGGCCTGGGCGTTCGAGGAAGCGGAATGGCTGGGCGGCATTGACGACTGCCGCGCCGTGGGCGAAGGCGAAGAGCCCCGCCAGATTTATTTCGGGTGGCGCTTTGTGATTCAGCCGCTCTTCTCGCAGGCGAAGTATGAGGTGCGCACCAGCTTCAACCGCGAGCTGGTTGCGGTGTGCGACGAAGTGACCGTTGACCTGCTGGCCGGAGAGTCTGGCGCGAGTGGCGCAGCGGCGGGCGGCAACGTGCCTGCTCCGGTGACTGGCTCGGCGGCGGTGGGTGGCTTTGAAATAGGCGGCCAAATTACCGGCCTCTACCCGCACACCCGCGAAGCCCTGAACGCGGCCCGTATGAAGTGGGTCAAGATGCAGCTTCACGTCGGGCAGGATGGCTCCGGCCTGATCGCGGAAGCGCACGCGAGCGGATACAAGATCCTGTTCTCGGTGCTTGGCGATAAGAACCAGGTGATGAATCCCGCTTACCACGACACGTACGCCAACTTCGTCGCCGGTCTGGCAGCCGCGGGCGCGGACGGGATCGAAGTCTGGAACGAAATGAACATCGACCGCGAGTGGCCCGCCGGTCAGATCAACGGCGCGAACTATGTGCCGCTGCTGGCGAAGGCGTACAACGCGATTAAGACGGCCAATCCGAACACGCTAGTCATCACCGGCGCGCTGGCTCCGACCGGCTTCTTCGGCGCGGCGGGCTGCACGGACCAGGGCTGCAACGACGACACCTACACCCAGCAGATGGCCGCTGCGGGCGCGGGCAACTACGCGGACTGCATTGGCGTCCACTATAACGAAGGCGTCGTCCCGCCCACGCAGACGAGCGGCGATCCGCGCGGCAGCTATCCGACCTACTTCTTCAGCACGATGCTGAACCGCGCGCTGGCAGGGTTCAACAAACCGGCCTGCATCACCGAAATCGGCTACCTGTCGCCTGAGGGCTACGGCCCGCTGCCCGCTGGTTTCGCGTGGGCCGCGGATACCACCGTGCAGGAGCAGGCGAACTGGCTGGCTCAGGCGGCCGTGCATTGGCGAGGAAGGCGGCAAGCCAG
>CBINGT010000481.1:0-3046 GCA_966250245.1 uncultured Anaerolineae bacterium | reverse complement strand
CGGATCTCTCCGGTCGCCGGATACGGCAGCGCCAGCTCGACAAACGGGCGCAGGTAGCGCGTGTCCATCACCACGCCGCTGTTGCGCACAATCTTCGGCTCGTTGCGGAGCCGGTACGCCAGCAGGCCGATGTCCGTCACCTGGACGTACTCGCTGCTCGCCTGGTATCCGGCGCGAGCCATCGCTTCCCACGCCGCCTCGGTAATCTCCACGTGGCGGCGCTTGGCGCGCGGGCCGCGGCGCGTGCGCGAGCGCTGAGCGCTCGCTTCCGACATCATCCACTGGCTGATCTGCCCGTAGAACGAGAACAGCGCGATCAGCACGAAGATGATGAAAATCAGGGCAAACAGGTCATCCACGAAGAACATCGCGGCCGGGGTTATCCTCTCCCCTCGCGGCTCTGCGCACGCAGCAATTCTTCCAGGCTGACCGGAAGGGCCGTGTCGTCTTCTTCGTCGCGCCAAACGCGCTCGCGTAGCTCGCCATCCGAAGCAAGCTGGCGGCGGCGCATCGCCAGCGACGGTGTCAGGCTAAAGCTGTGAATGCCCAGCATCCCGCCATCGATCTCAAAATGGACGGTCCACGCGCCGGGTTCCAGGTTCGCCTGCTTGTTGCGACGGATCGGCAGCCGGTAATCGGGCAGGATCGCGTTCTCGCCCGGCTGAAGCCACTTATCCGCCTCGTAGATGTACTGCGGCTTGCCCGCCTCGTCGCGCAATTCAAAGCGCACGCGGCCAACCCGGTTGGCGAGAAGCTCTGGCACGTTGACAATGGCGAAAGGGCGCAGCCCGTCGTCGTCCAGCGAGATGAACCGGCCACGCCGCAGCGACAACCCATCGGGGCGCGGCTCGTCCACGATCAGGCCGATGTCCATCAGGCGGATCAAGGCGTCATAGCGTGGGTGCGTCCGGGCGCGGGCCATCGCCTCGCGGGCGACTTCCGATGGCTCGACTTCCGTCTCGCGGCGCGACGGCAGCGCCTGGATCAGCGTTTCGATGTCAACGTTCCGCGCGATCGCCACCACCAGCAGCAAATACGCCGCCAGCAGCGCCGCGCCAACCAGCGTCGGCACACTGCCCGCGATCAGTGTGAGCGCCAGCGCCAGCCCAACGATCAGCAGCCAGACGAGCGTGCCGCGTTGACTCTGTCGAAACATGCCTCTACCCTTCACCTCGGCGCCGCGTTGTTCACGGTCGCCTGCCCCCAATGCAAGCCATCTCGATTGTAGCGTACTCTCGAAAACTTGTACGTATCGCACGGGGAGAAGTTGCGCCAAACCGGCCCCTGGCAGGCAGATACGGCAGAGGGTATTGTTGAGTAGCGGTTAGCAAAAGGCAGGAGCACGGACCGGCCACCGTCTTGCTTGCGAGCCGGTGATCATGCGGAAATAAAATGGCAAACGAAGTACCCGCCGGGGAAACCTCACCCCTTAACCCCTAGCCCCTTTTCCCCTCTCCACGCGTGGAGAGGGGCCAGGGGTGAGGTTTTGCGCCCAGCGACGCACACTGATCTATCGAAGGATCATTGAGCAACCAATCGCACAGCAGTTGAGCACGATCAAACGCGAAAGCAGGAGCGCCGATGAGCACACCACCCGATTTGCCCGACTTGACGCCCGTTGAGCGGCAGCGATACGCGCGCCACCTGACTCTGGCGCAGGTTGGCACGGAAGGGCAGCGCCGCCTGAAACGGGCGCGCGTGCTGATCGCGGGCGCGGGCGGCCTTGGCAGCGCCAGCGCGCTTTACCTGGCGGCGGCTGGCGTGGGGACACTCGGGCTGGTCGATCAGGATGAGGTGGACGCCACCAACTTGCAGCGCCAGGTGATTCACGGGGAGAGCACGCTCGGCGTGCCCAAAGTCGAATCGGCGGCGCGGCGAGTGCGCGATCTGAACCCGCACGTGCGCGTCGAAACGTATCATACCCGCCTGACGCGCCACAACGCGCTCGACATCATCCGCAACTATGATCTCGTGGTCGATGGCACCGACAACTTTCCGGCGCGCTATCTGCTCAACGACGCCTGCGTGATGCTCGGCAAGCCGCTGGTTTACGGGAGCGTGTTCCGCTTTGAGGGGCACGTCAGCGTCTTCGGGCTGGCGGATGGACCGTGCTACCGCTGCCTGCAACCGGAGCCGCCACCCCCTGGCAGCGTGCCGTCCTGCGCGGAAGCGGGCGTGCTTGGCGTGCTGCCCGGCACGATCGGCACGCTCCAGGCGACCGAAGCGCTCAAGCTGATCCTCGGCGCAGGCGAGCCGCTCAGCGGGCGGCTGCTGATCTACGATGCGCTCGACATGACCTTCGACACGATCCGGCTCCCCAAGCGCGCAAGCTGCCCGGTCTGCGGGCCGAACCCGACCGTCACCGAGCTGATCGACTACGACCTGTTCTGCGGCCTGCCCGTCGAGTCGTCACCCTGGGATCAGACGCCGCGCCAGATCCGAGCGCGGCTGGACGCAGGCGAGCCGCTTCTGCTGCTTGACGTGCGGGAGCCGTTCGAGCTGGACATCTGCCACCTGGACGGCGCGCAGAACATCCCCATGAGCGAGATCGGCTACCGCTGGCAGGAGATCCCGCGCGACCGCCCGGTCGTGGTCTTTTGCCACACGGGCGTTCGCAGCGCGAACCTGATCGCGGCGCTGCGCGAGGCGGGATACACGAACCTGATCAATCTGGCGGGCGGGATCGACGCATGGTCGCGCGAGGTGGATTCGAGCGTGCCGAGGTATTGAGCGAGCGATTGAGCAATCTATCGTAACGCTCGCCGGAAAAACCTCACCCCTTAACCCCCAGCCCCTTTTCCCCTCTCCACGCGTGGAGAGGGGCCAGGGGTGAGGTTCTGCTGTTGGCCCTATGCGTTTTTGCCAGTTCGCAGGGAAAAAACAACGAGCGCAGCAAGCTGCGCCCCTACAAATCCCCTGTGGAAATCTTCGCTCTTGGCTAACGGCTAACTGCTGATCGCTAACCGCTGCTTTCATCCATCGACACCGAAGCGTACGCGCGGATGTTCTCTTCCGGCAACATGAGCGTCACGCCCGCAATCGTCAG
>CBINGT010000480.1:0-3097 GCA_966250245.1 uncultured Anaerolineae bacterium | reverse complement strand
ACACCTTGATGCCGATGGTGCTGATCACGGCGATGGCGATGCTTTTCAAGATCGCGCTGACGCCCGCGTTCTCGCTGCTGCCGCTGCTGGTGAAAGACCACTTCGGGCGCGGGGCAGGCGAGCTTGCGAGCCTGGAAATGGCGATCGGCATCGGGACGATCCTCGGCGGGCTGCTGCTTGGCGTGTGGGGCGGTTTCAAGCGCCGGATCGCGACGTCGATGGTCGGTATCAGCCTGTTTGGCCTGCTGACGCTGGCGCTCGGCCTGCTGCCGCCGGAGTGGTTCCCGGCCGCGCTGGGGATCATGCTGGTGCTGGGCGTCTCGGGTGCGCTGACGGACGGGCCGCTGTTCGCGGTGCTGCAAGGGACGATCGCGCCGGAGCTTCAGGGGCGGGTGTTCATGCTGTTCGGCAGCCTGATCTCTCTCACCTCGCCGGTCGGCCTGCTGATCGCCGGGCCAGTGACGGACATGGTCGGAATCCAGGTATGGTATGTGACGGCGGGCGCGCTGTGCCTGTTCGCAGGGGTGTCGGCGTTCTTTACGCCCTCGGTGATGAACGTCGAAGAGCACCGCGTAGCGGAAGCGGCGCCAGTCGAGCCGCCACTGGCAAGCGTGCAGACCGAGCCCGCCGGACGCTAAAGCAAGCTACGAGCCGTAGCGTTCGGGGTCGCCTGCCGCAAGCCTTTCGGCCTGCTCCGGCCAGGTGTCCGCTCGCACAAGGCGCAGCCCGGCCGCCTTCAGAATGTCGTTGAGCATTTCCGGCGAGGCGTTGGCTAACGCCTGGAAGGTCGTAATCCCTGCGTCATACAAAACCTGCTGCGACTTCGGGCCCAGCCCGTCGATCAGCAGCAGGTTGTCGCGTTTCTCGGACACGGCGGCGGGTGCGGCGGAGACGGCTTGCGCTTCAGTCTCCGGCGGGGCAGGTGCAGCCGGGCTTTCTTCGACCGGCTCAGCTTCAAGCTCCTCGGGCGCGGGTACGACAGGGCCTTCCCCAGTTGGCTCGGCAACCTCTGGCGTTTCGGCGCCGCCTGCGGTCCCTGGCACGGCCTCACCGAGCTTCGCGTCTTCGGCGGTTTCAGGCTCGGCGGGTGGTGGGGGGACGTCCTCTCCGGGCGCAGCGGCGGTTTCAGGCGCGGCTTCAAGTTCCTTGGGCGCGGGTGCGATGGGACCTTCTCCGGTCGGCTCGGCGACTTCTGGCCTCCCGGCGCCACCTGCGGTTCCCGGCACGGCCTCGCCCAGTTTCGCATCCTCGGCGGTTTCCGGCTCGGCGGGCGGCAGCGCGTTTAGCGGCTCGGCGGGGGCTTCGGCGACCGCTTCTTCGGCGTGGTCTTCATGGTGGCCGGTATAGTAGGGGGTGGTGAGGTCGTCGTACTGCGTCCACGGGCGCTCGAGAAATAGCCACGCGGCCGTTCCGATGACAATTAGCGCCAGGCCGACCAGCAGCATCCCGTTCGTGCTGGAACTGCTGGTATTGCCCAGCCCCATCAGCAGCAGGGCGATGATCGCCAGGGCAATCCCCAGGCCGATCACGTAGGCGAGATACTGCTCCACGACGCTCAAGCGATCTCTGAAGGACATGGCGGACCCCTCCCTCGCGACACTGGCCGGCGACGGCTTAATTGTGCCACAGAAGCGCGGGAAACGACAAAACGCCCGACCGCGTGTATACTCAACAGTACGGTTGCGATGGGGCTGCCGACCGCGAGAGGAACATAGATGGAACACACCTTGAGGGGCGTGGTAGTTTCTGTGTTGATCGCGCGCGATCCGGCTGACCTGCGTTCCGCCGCAGTGCCCGAAGCGCGTGTAACGTTCGAGGGCTTTGAAGGCGACCGCCACGCCGGGCTGACGATGCGGACCGGCGGACGCCATCCCCACTATCCACGCGGCACCGAAATTCGCAACACCCGCCAGATTTCAATCGTGTCAGTCGAAGAGATGGACGAAGCCGCCCGCGCGCTCGGCGTGCCGGAGCTGTTCCCGGAGTGGCTTGGCGCGAACCTTCTGCTGAGCGGGATTCCCCGGCTTTCGCTGCTGCCGCCCGGCACCCGGCTGCACTTTCCACACGGCGCGGTGCTGGTGGTTGAGGGCGAAAATCATCCCTGCACCAAAGCGGGCGGATCGATCCAGCAGGCGTATCCGGACGTCCCGGGGCTGGCGCGTGCATTCCCTAAAGCGGCGCTGCACCGGCGCGGAGTGGTCGCGTGGGTCGAGCGGCCTGGCACGATCATGCCGGGCGATGATCTGATTGCTGAACTTCCCGAACAACGTATTTACGAGTTGATTTAACGCTCGGCAACCATCGCGCGGCCGGTCGCGAGGCGATTCGGGCCGGTCGCGCCGTTGGTTGCACCGGGCGCGTCAAAACTGATACGTTCTGTTTAGAGAGGGAAGGAGTTAATGATAATGGACAGCCTATCATGCGAAGATCTCAATACTTTAGTGGAAACGCACGGGGAATGGTGCGTTTCAATCTATATGCCGACTGTGCGCGCTGGTCAGGAGACCCAGCAGAACAGCATCCGCTTTAAGAACATGTTGCGCGCCGCGGAAGAGCGTTTGGTGAACATCGGGCTGCGCGCTCCAGACGCCGAGCGCTTAGTGTCTGAGGCCGAGGCGCTGGTCAACGACGCCGATTTCTGGCGCCACCAGAGCGACGGCCTAGCGCTGTTTATCGATCCGCAGGGGGACGTGTCGCGCTTTCGCCTGCCGCTCAGCTTTGACGAGCTAGTAATCGTTACCCGGCGCTTTCATCTCAAGCCACTGTTGCGTCTGCTCAGCGGCGACGGGCGGTTTTATGTGCTGGCGCTTAGCCAGGGCGACCTGCGCCTGCTGGAAGGCACGCGCCACAGCGTCACGGAAGTCGATCTGCGCGACCTGCCGACCAGCCTGGCCGAGGCGCTGTCTGAAGAGGTGATCGAGCGCCAGTTGCAGCGGCACGCGCTTGGGCGCGGCGGGCCGGGCGGCGGCGCGCAGGCAACCAGCGGGGTCTATCACGGTCATGGCCCCGGCGACGAGGAAGAGAAGCAGCGCATCATGCGTTACCTGCAGATGGTGGATCGTGGCCTGCGCGACCTGCTCGCGGGGAACGAGACGCC
>CBINGT010000479.1:0-3100 GCA_966250245.1 uncultured Anaerolineae bacterium | reverse complement strand
ATCAGCACGGCGACGCCTTCGTTCGCCAGCTCGCGCAGCAGGTGATGGATCTCGCTCTTGGCGCCAACATCCACGCCGCGCGTCGGCTCGTCGACGATGAACACGCGCGGGCGAATCGCCAGCCATTTCGCGACCAGCACCTTCTGCTGGTTGCCGCCGGACAGACGCCGGACGTCCTGCTCGATGCTCGGCGTGACGATGCCGAGCCGGTCGATGTACTCGCGCGCCATCGCCGCCTCAGACGGCGGGTTGACGAAGCCATAGCGGGTCACCGCCGGGCGGTTGACCGACTCGATGTTCCACTTGACGGACATGTCGAGGAACAGGCCCGCCGCCTTGCGGTCCTCGGGCAGATAGCCCATACGCAGGCGAATGGCGTCGCTCGGAGACTGAATCTTGACCGGCTGCCCGTCGAAGATGATCTGGCCGCTGGAAATGGGATCCACGCCAAAAATCGCGCGCGCAATTTCCGTCCGGCCCGCGCCGATCAGCCCCGCCATGCCGACGATCTCTCCGGCGCGCAGCGTGAAGCTGTTGCGGGCGTTTGAACCGGGCAGGCGCAGGTCGCGCACCTCAAGCAGCGGCTTGCCAAGCTGGCTGCCTTTTTCGGGATACATGCTGCCTAGCTCGCGCCCGACCATCATGCGGATGATCTCGTCGGTGCTGGTCTTGGCGGTTTCGACCGTGCCGATGTACTGGCCGTCGCGCAGCACGGTGATGCGGTCCGACAGGCGGAAGATCTCATCCAGCTTGTGGCTGATGTAGAGGATGCCCACACCCTGCTGGGCGAGACGCCGGAGCAGGTCGAACAGCGTGTCGACCTCGCGCTCGGTCAGGGCGGACGTCGGCTCGTCAAGGATCAGCACCTTGCAATCCTGCGAGAGCGCTTTGGCGATCTCGACAAGCTGCTGGTTAGCAATCGAAATGTCGCTGACGAGCGCACGCGGATCGACCTGGACATCCAGGCGATCGAGAGCGCGCTGCGCGTCGTTGAAAAGCTGACCATATTTCACCATGCCGAGCGCATTGGTCGGCAGGCGGCCGGGGAAGATGTTCTCGGCAACGGTCAGCGGGGGAACCAGGCTAAGCTCCTGGTGGACGATCGCAATCCCAAGCTCGAGCGCTTCGCGCGGCGTGGCCGGGCTGACCCGGCGGCCCTCGAAGAAGATCTCGCCTGCGTCCGCGCTATGGACGCCGCAGAGGATCTTCATCAGGGTGCTTTTGCCCGCGCCATTCTCGCCCACGACCGCGTGAATTTCGCCGGCTCGAAGCTCAAGCTCGACGCGGTCAAGGGCCAGCGTGCCGGGGAACTGCTTTACGATACCCGTGGCTTGCAGTAAGGGTGGCATAGACTGTCTCGCGGAGATAAGAACGATAATTTAGCGAACAACAACAGGCGCTGAGAACGCCGTCGAAAAAGATGCTATGTTAGCGCAAACAGATACTGTCAGTATATACCAGCTTCTTTCTCGGCGTCAAGTCCCCTGATATTGAGGCAATCCCCGCGACATAACAGGTTATCGAGGCGCGGACGGCCTTGCTTGACTGTGCCTTCGGGAATATGCTATGATGTTAGCGTTATCATTATTTATCACAGACAGTTTTTCACAGGATTCTTGGCGTGCGGCAGCGCATGAACAAACCGAACTCCAAACGGATTACCCTAAGCGACGTGGCGCTGCTGGCGGGAGTTTCCTCTCAAACTGTTTCGCGCGTCGTCAACAATCACCCCTACGTCTCTGAAGACACGCGGCGGCGTGTTCTGACCGCCATCCGCAAGCTGAACTATTCGCCCAACCGCGCCGCGCGCAGCCTGGCGACGCGTCGCTCGTGCGCGCTGGGCGTTGTCAGCTATGACATCGCGCACTATGGCCCCAGCCAGATGGTGATGAACATCGAGCAGACCGCCAAGCGGCGCGGCTACACCGTCAGCCTGGCGACGACGAGCAGCATGACGCTCGACGGCGTGCGCCAGGCGGTGATCGACGTCGGCGGTGATGCGCTGGACGGCCTGCTGCTTATTTCGCCGGTGGTGGGCGTGGGGTACGAAGACCTCGTGCGCGTATGTGGTGACGTGCCCTTCGTCCAGATCGATATTGAGCTATCCGCGAAAGTTCCGTCGGTGGTGATCGATCAGCGGTATGGCAGCCAGCTTGCCACGCAACACCTGATCGACCTGGGCCACCGGCAGATCGCCGAGATCAGCGGGCCGCTGACGTGGTATGGCGCGCAGGCGCGGCACGAAAGCTGGCGCGACACGATGCTCGCCGCCGGTTTGGAGCCGGGGCCGTCCGTTCAGGGGGATTGGACGGCACGCAGCGGCTACGAAGCGGCGAACGAGCTTCTGAGCAGCGGCGCGCAGTTCACCGCGCTGGTGGTCGGGAACGACCAGATGGCGCTCGGCGCGCTGGCTGCGCTGCGCGAGCACGGACTTCGCGTGCCGGATGATGTGTCGGTGGTGGGCTTTGATGACGTTCCGGAAGCGCCCTACTTTGCCCCGCCGTTGACCACCGTCCGCCAGAACTTCGCCGCGCTGGGCGAACAAAGTGTCGAGTATCTGATGGCGCTGATCGAGAACCCGGGCACGCCGGTTCACCAGCGCGTGTTGTATCCGCAGTTTATCGAACGGCAAAGCACCCGCGCGCTGGAGTGACCGGCGCGGCGGTTGCGCAGGCAGGCGAAGTATTCTTCTGTCGTCTCGTTCAAGGAGAATATTCTGATCATGAGCCAAGAGAAATACACCATCGGAGTTGACTTTGGAACTGAATCGGGGCGTGCGGTGGTTGTGCGCGTTAGCGACGGGGCGGAGCTAGGCAGCGCCGTCCACGAGTACGCCGACGGGGTAATTGACGAGACGCTGCCGACCAGCGGCAAGCGGCTTCCGCCGGAATGGGCGCTGCAAAACCCGGACGACTATATCGCCGTCTTCCAGAACGCCGTGCCCGAGGCGCTGCGCCAGAGCGGAGTCGATCCGGCGGACGTGATCGGCATTGGCGTGGACTTCACCGCCTGCACGATGATGCCCACGCTGGCGGACGGCACGCCGCTGATGCGCCTGCCGGAGTGGCGCGACAATCCGCACGCGTGGGTCAAGCTGTGG
>CBINGT010000478.1:0-3105 GCA_966250245.1 uncultured Anaerolineae bacterium | reverse complement strand
GCTAACCGCTGCGTTTCCAGCACCAATTCGTCGAGATCCTGGCCGCGCAGACGCTCCGGCCGGTTGAGGATCGTGTCGTACGGATCGTGCGCGTCGTGCTGGCGCTGGGCGATGCGGCGGTTGTTGGTCGCGTAGCAGTACGTGCAGCCGAACAAGCACGTGTCGTAGCTGCCGATGTCTACCGAGTGCACGCAGCCGCAATGCTCCCGCGTGGGGTGTGGCTTCAGCGCCAGCGCGGGCTGCCCGGTGAGGCGGCTCAGCAAATCGAGATCGACGCAGCTTCCCCGGTAGACGCGCGGGATATGCGTGTGATCGTCCTCGCAGCAGCTTACCAGCGTGATGCCGTGCCGTTCTGCGATGGCGGTCAGGTCTTCGAGCAGGTCTTGGCGTTCCAGCACGGTCGGCTCGCGGAACTGGTAGCCGTGCTGCGCGGTGATCGTCGCCAGATTGCGGCGCGTTTTGCCATAGTAGTCGAGGAACGAGTAGGTGCAGCGCTCCACGCTACCCTCAAGCTGCGCGGCCAGTTCCGCGAAACGCTGGCGGTGGTAGGCGAGCGGCGTGCGGCTGCTGATCACGATCGGGTCGTAGCGCCAGACGACGTACTGCGGACCGACATGCAGCGCCAGCGAGCGGATCGCCGCGATCACCGCGTCCGGATCGGGGTTGTGCGTTTCGAGCGGGCGGCCATAGCCCGTAACGGTCACGTGGAAGTAGTAGCGATAGCCGCGCGCGTCGAGCTCAGGCAGGTGACGCATCAGCGGGCGCGGGTTGCGCGTCCAGAAGACGAAGGCGGTCACATCTTCCGGCGTCAGCGACGTGCGGTAGATCTGGCCGGAAAACGGGTTGCTCCAGTGGCAGAATCCGGCGCGCACCCGGTTAACAAACCACTCGGCGTAGAAGGCGGGGACGTCGGTGCGCCGGCTTGCACTGATTACAGTCATGAGCCTGCCTCCAAACGAGCAAAAATAACCGTTCCTACGTGCTTCTATTATAGAACAAAAGTTCGTTTCATGCAATCACGAAATGGAGCTTTTTGAGAGAAAAAACGCCCGTTTTCGGGCGTCTGGCGGAGCGTGTGGAACGGGGTTACTCGCGCGGCGGCGTGTACCAGTATTCGAGCTGGATGTTATCGGGATCGCGGAACGCGACGTAGGGGAAATGGCCCTCGAATAGCTCCACGCCGTTCGTCTCCACCCCGGCGGCGATGAGCTTCTCCGCCAGGTCGTGCAGGGCCTGCTCGCTCGGCGCGGCAAACGACAGGTGATCCAGCCCGATGCGGAACTCGCTGAAGCGGTCGCCCGGCGGTGTCGCGTCGTGACGGATGAGGAAGATGTACACGTTCCCCGCGCGGAAGAAGCGTTGCCCATTCTCCAGCGCGCGGACCTCGAAGCCGAGCACGCCGCCATAGAACGCCTCGGAGCGCTCGTAGTCCGACACGGTCAGAATGATGTGATCCAGCCCGGCAGCGGTGGTTTCCATGGGATTCTCTCCTGGTCATGAAGGCGTGCGCGGATTTTAAAGCGTCTTGCCCGGGCGTCAATAAGGGCGCTTCGGGTGGCTCTCTCCCTTCCGTCCTATTTCCCGCCGGTTGCAGGGCGCGGTACACTTGCGGGTAGACTGGACCTTTGCAGATTATTTTTGTAGGGAGCACGCAATATGAAGTGGTTGCGCGACGGGGCGCGGTGGCTGATCGCGGTGGCGGTCGTCGCGGTGTTCGCCGCCCCACATACGAGCCAGGCGCAGGTCGATCCGCGCCAGGTAGCGATCGCGTATGTCTGGCAGAACACAGTGACGCTGGCAGATGTCGATGGGGAACCGCTCGCGCAGCCGGGGCCGGAGTTCGGCTATGGCGAGGGCGCCCGGCTGTTCTGGACGGCGGATGCGCGCACCCTCTACGTCGCCCGCGATGATGGGCTGTACGCCACCGGGCCGGGCGGAGCGGCGCCGGTGCAGGTGCCGGGGCGCTATGGTCGCACCATCGCCATCTCGCAAGACCAGGAGACGATGTACTACCTGGAGACGGCCGCGCCGCAAGCCGTCGAAGATATGCCCGGCGTCGAAGCGTTCCCCCTGCGCGAAGCGTCGATGCGGATGCTGACCGGCGGGCAGGGGCGGCTGGCGGGGTACTTTGGGCGCTTCCAGCAAGGAGCATCCCGCGCTGCACTGAACTTCGCCGGGGCGCTGTATGTGCGCGATGGCGGCCTGCTCGGGCCGGGCCGCCCGAACCTGTGGACCTCGTATGGCGCGGTCGTGCTGGGGACGTGCTGCTTCCCGAACCCGGGCCTGGGGCGCTTCGACATTCACGCCGAAGCCTTCACTCTCGAGGACGAGATGTTCATGCCCGGCGCGGCGGCGCTCAACCTGACCGGCACGCACCTCGCGGGACCGACGACCGACGGGCGCATCCGCGTGATCGACCTGATCACCGGTGGCACGCGCGACTATTCGGTCCAGATCGCAGGTGGGCTGGGCGTCATCGAGCGGATGGCGTGGTCGCCAGACGACGCGGCGCTGTATTTCATTTCGCGCTATACCGCGTCGAATCCGCTGACGCTGACGGTCGAGCCGCCCTTTGAGGTCGACACGCGCAGCGCCAACATCCAGCTTTACCGGCTGAATCTGGTGACCGGCACGATCCGCGAGCTGGCATGGCGCGCCGACGTGTACGGCGTAAGCTCGATGGCGGTGACCGATCGTTACGTCTTCGCAACGGTCGTGGAGCCGAACCGCGTGCTGGTCGACGCGATCAACGCCGGGCAGGTCCCCGCCGGGACGATGCCGACCGATCCGTCGCTGGCGCAATACATGCCCTCGACTGTGCTGTGGCGCGTAGACATCGAAAGCGGCTCGCCGGTCGATTTGCGGGAAGACGTCTGGGGCCTGGCGGCGCGCCCGCTGCGGGGATAGAGATGGGCTAAGGGAGACGCATGGTTAACTGGTACCGGCGCACCATGCTGGCAGAGCGCACGCCGCGCGCCATCCTGATCACCGGCGGCAGCGCGGGGATCGGGCGGGCGGCGGCGCTGATGTTTGCCGCGATGGGCGATCACGTTGCGGTCGTCGCGCGGGCCGCGTTGATGGACGGGGCCGAGGGCCTCTCCCGCT
>CBINGT010000477.1:0-3105 GCA_966250245.1 uncultured Anaerolineae bacterium | reverse complement strand
CAAGCCGCGCAGTCGCCGCATCGACAATTGAGTTGATTAACTGCTCATACGTCCAGCCGTACGCCTCGGCCTGATAGCACAGGTCGCTGAAGTTCGGCGTCAGGCCGGGCAGCGGGTTGATCTCGAGGATGTACGGCTTGTTGTCGTTGTGACGGTCTAGCCGGAAGTCGACACGCGCCACATCCTTGCAGCCGATTACGCGGAAGGTCGCCGCTGCCAGCACGTTCAGTTGGTGTGCCAGCGCGGGGTCGAGCGGCGCGGGGACGAGGTAGGTGCATTCGTCGGATAGCTCGGTCTTCAGGCGGTTGGTGTAGAGGTCCGCTTCCGAGTCGCGGAAGACTTGCAGGTCCACTTCCAGCGGGGGGAGCATCGTCAGGCCGTCCGGTAGCTCGGCGCGCAACACGCGCTCGTTGATCTTGCGCGCGGTGGTGGGCTTGAGGTTGCCGACCATGCCGACCATCACCTCGCGCCCCTCGATGTAGTGCTCGCAAAGGATCGGCTGGTTGTAGAGCGCGATCTGCTGGGCAACCTGCTCGCGCAACTCCGCGACGGTGTGGACGATGCTTTTGGCGGTGACGCCCATGCTCGTCCCCTCGCGGCTCGGCTTGACGAACAGCGGGAAGCGCAACTCGCCGTGCTCGTCCACCAAGTCCTCATCGATCGGCTCGTCGGGGCGCTCGAAGACCTGGAACTCCGGCGTGGGCAGGCCGTGATACATCAGGACGCGCTTGGTCATCGGCTTGTCGAGCGCCAGGGCGAGCGCCAGCACCTTGCTGCCGGTGTACGGGATGCGCAGCATCTCCAACACGCTTGGGATGTGCGCCTCGCGCCCGTCGCCCCAGTGACTCTCCGCGATGTTGAAGCACAGGTCTGGCTTGTAGTCGAGCAGCCGCTCGATGAGGTTGAACGGCGGGCGGATGCTCGCCTCGAAGAAGGCCGCTTCGTGCCCGCCGCTTTCAAGCGCGCGGACGATGGCTTCGACCGTGCGCGGGCTGTCGAGATCGGCCCACTGATCGGGCGACATACCTTCCCAGGTAGGCGCGTTGGTTTTCAAATTTCCCAGAACTGCGATCCGCATCTGGCGCTACTCCTTCATCGAGGCGGGTTATTCCGCCGCATCCGTCTTGCGCGCGCCGTTGGACGGTTTGCTTTTACCGTTACGATGCCCGTTGCCGTTGCCATTCCCGTTCCCGTTCATGCTCTGCTTGCCGTTCTTCCCGCTCGGGCGAACGAGCGTGCCCTGGCTCGACGGATCGCCCATGTGGAACCGCTGCCACTTGGCGTCGTCGACGTTCAGCCGGTGCTGGATGCCGTTGCGGCGGTGCGTCTCGTCGAAGCCTTCGGGCTTGATGAACGGGATCTTGCCTTCGAGCAGGCCCGCCACGCCGACCTGACCCGGCTCGCTGCGCTCCGATGCCTCGCGATCGAGGTGGTCGATCGCGTGCGGGTCGTAGTCGAGCGGTTCGTCGTAGGTCGTGATGTAGCCCTCGTAGTTGCGCAGCACGACGCGGCCGGGCGCCTGGCTGATCAGGTATTGCGGCATGACCGGGATCTTGCCGCCGCCGCCGGGCGCGTCCACAACGTAGGTCGGGATGGCGTAGCCGCTGGTGTGGCCGCGCAGCCCTTCGATGATCTCGATGCCCCTGGCGACCGTCGTGCGGAAATGCCCCGCGCCCTTGACCAGATCGCACTGGTAGAGGTAGTAGGGGCGCACGCGGTTGCGGACCAGCTTGTGCACCAGCTCGCGCTGGATGTTGATGCTGTCGTTGATCCCGGCGAGCAGCACGCTCTGATTGCCGAGCGGCACGCCCGCGTACGAGAGCCGGTCGAGCGCGCGGCTAAGCTCGGGCGTGATCTCTTTCGGGTGGTTGACGTGGATGTTCATCCACAGCGGATGATAGCGCTTCAGCATGTCCACGAATTCGTCGGTGATGCGCTGTGGCAGGAACACCGGCACACGGCTGCCGATGCGGATGATCTCGATGTGCGGGATGGCGCGCAGGCTGGAGAGGATGTGCTCCAGCGTCTTCGGCGCCAGGGTGAGCGGGTCGCCCCCGCTGAGAAGTACGTCACGGACCTGGGGCGTGCGCCGCAGGTAGTCAAGCTGAAGTTCGAATTCCGCGCGGCTGAAGTTCGCGCCCGGATTGCCGACAATGCGGCTGCGGGTGCAATAGCGGCAGTAGCTCGCGCACTGCGTTGTGACGAGCATCAGCACGCGGTCGGGATAGCGATGCACCAGACCGGGCACCGGGCTGTGCTTGTCTTCCGCGAGGCTGTCTTCCATCATGCCTTCAAACGCCTGTAGCTCGCGGCCCAGCGGAACGACCTGTCGCCGGATGGGGCAGTTCGGATCGTCGGGATCGATCAGGCTGGCGAAATAGGGCGTGATGTCCACGCGGAACTTGTCGTCGGCGGTGAGACCTTCGATCTCTTCGGGAGTCAGATGGATGATCTGTGCGAGTTCATCAACCGAGTTCAGCCGGTGCGCAAGCTGCCAGCGCCAGTCGTCCCATTGCTCGTCGGGCACATCGGCCCACAGCGCGGGGCGGGGCGTTCGCAGAGTTGGCTGGTCAGACGGTTGGGAGCGTTCGAGAGAGGGGGGGGAGTAAGTGGAATCCGAAGGTAAGCCACTACCGGGAGGTTCGGCTTGCTCCGGCGCGATATCTTCTTCTTGCTTGACGGTACGATGTTCCATGACGCACTCCCATAATAAAAGCCGATTCCGCTGAATCGGCTCATGCGCAATCGATTTGAAGGTGCGTGCCCCTTGTGTTTTTACTGCGCGCCTTATTATAGCTTAGTTCGGCGTAAAGGAAATGGCAAATGATCGGGGAGTGGGGAGTAGTGAGTAGGGAGCAGGGCGGACCTGCAGTCCCCTACTCCCGCCGTCCTATGTAGCGGCGGACCTGTTGCATATAGCGGCGGTAGGGCTCGCCGTACGTCGCCAGGCACCAGCGTTCCTCGCCGCGAATCAGCCAGTACAGCGCGATTTCATACACGAACAGCACCGCCAGGTACAGCCACGACGCAGTGACCAGCCCGATGCCCACGTAGTACAGGAGATAGCCACCGTACATCGGGTTGCGCGAGTAGCGGTAGATGCCG
>CBINGT010000476.1:0-3112 GCA_966250245.1 uncultured Anaerolineae bacterium | reverse complement strand
CGCGTGCTCATCGTCCACAACATCTACAAGATTAAGGGCGGTGAGGATTCCGCCGTGCGCCAGCAGCAGGAGTTGTTGGAGAAGCACGGGCATCCGGTGTTCATGTACACGCGTGACAACGATGAAACCGACACCTACGGGCCGCTACGAAAAGTCACCTTTTTCCTGATAAGCTTTTTTTCGCTGCGCACGTACCGTGAGATCCGCGCGATCGTGCGGCGCTTCAAGCCAGACGTCGCGCATGTGCACAACGTCTTCCCGCTGATTACGCCTGCGGTGTATTGGGCGCTAAAACGCGAAGGCGTGCCTGTGATTCAGATCGTGCACAACTTCCGTTTCATGTGCGCCAACGGGCTATTTTTCCGCGACGGCCATCCATGCGAGCTATGCAAGACTGGCCGTACCTGGAACGGCGTTCGCTACCGGTGTTATCGCGACAGCATCCCGCTCAGCGCGCTGTACTCCGGGATTCTGGCGCTCAGTCGCCTGATGCGCACCTGGTGGAAAATTGACTGCTTCATCGCTCTCAACCCGTTCACAGCGCGCAAGCTCGTCGAAGGGAAGATCACCGAGCCGGAGCGGATCCGCGTGCTCGGCAACTTCGCGCCAACCGCGCACCGCCAGCCGGGAAGCTTTGAGCAGCGCGCGCCGTATGTCGTGTTTATCGGGCGGCTGTCCGTCGAAAAGGGCGTGGATGTGCTGCTCGACGCGGCGGCGCGCGTTCCAGAGCTGGGTGTCAAGATCATCGGCGATGGCCCGCTAGAAGAGGAACTCCGCGCGCGAGCAGCGAGCCTTCCCAACGTTGAGTTTTTGGGGCGTGTTGAAGGGGAGCAAAAATTCGCGCTGCTGCGTGAGGCGCGCGCCGTGATCTTCCCATCGCTGTGCTACGAGAATTTCAGCCTTGTGCTGCTCGAAGCGCTGTCTGTCGGCACGCCAATTATTGCCTCACGACTCGGCGGGCTTCCTACAATTCTAAATGAGGGGAAGGACAGCCTCTTGTTCACGCCGGGGGATGCCGGTGCGCTGGCTGAACTTCTCCGGCAGGTGTTGGAGCAGCCAGAGTTGATGCTGCAGTTAGGGCGTCATGGGCTGGAAGTCACCTTGCCAGAATACACCGAAGCGCGGCATTATCAGCGCCTGATGGATATTCAGGCCGAGGTCATGGGGAACAGCGCCGTAGCGCGCTAACCTTGGGAAATGTTGAGCGGGATGCAGATTTCAGAACGGGCGCGTTCCGATCTCATGCGGGTGAACGTCTTTGGTGTGGAGACGACCCCGCTTCGCTTTGACGACGCGATCCGCACGCTCGAACAGTGGGCGCTGGACGCGAGCGGCAGGCGTTACGTGTCCACCTGCCCGGTGTATACGCTCATGATGTGCCGCGAGCATCCAGACGTGATGCGTGCCGTCAACAGGGCGGACATGGTTGCTGCGGACGGCATGCCGGTCGTGTGGATGCAGCGCAAGCTGGGTGCGTCGTTCGCCGAGCGGGTCTATGGGCCGGATGTGATGCAAACGTTGTGCACGAGTGGAGACTCATCCATCCGGCATTACTTCTGGGGCGGGCTACCGGGCGTGCCGGAAAAGCTCGCCGATACGTTGCGCGCGCAAAATCCGCACATTCAGATCGCGGGGATGCACTCGCCGCCGATACGCCCCGCCGAATCGACGCCGGACCCTGAGGTCGTCGAGCGGATCAACAGCGCGGGCGCGTCGATCGTGTGGGTCGGCCTCGGCTCGCCGAAGCAAGATCGCTGGATGGCTACCTATCGTCCCGTGCTTGACGTGCCGCTGCTGATCGCGGTGGGCGCGGCGTTTGATATGCTGGCGGGCATCAAGTCGCAGGCTCCGCGCTGGATGCAGCGCACCGGCCTGGAATGGCTGTTCCGCTTGCAACAGGAACCCAAAAGGCTTTGGAAGCGCTACTTAGTGTATAATCCTCGCTTCATCTGGCTGGTGCTAGGCCATCTATGGTCGCACCGAAGGAGTTAGCCGGAACGATGCTGCGATACAACACGCGATACCAAGCCTTCCTCGTTCTGTCCGATGCATTGATCGTCGCGGCGATGCTGACCCTGTCGTCACGGCTGCGCGTGGTGCTCGACATCGGCGCGCCCGGCATGGAATTCGCCTTCGCGACGCCCGCCTGGCTGTATCCAGTCGCCATTGCGGTGTGGTGGTTCGCGTTTCAGCAGGCAGGCGTGTACAGCGCGGTGGACAGCATCCACTTCCGTCCCTCGCTGCGGCGCGTGATCTCCGGGCATATCATCGCGAGCTTGCTCTTTGTCGGCGTGCTGTATGTCGCGAATCGTGATTACTCGCGCTTGCAGGCATTCTACGTGATCTCACTGATCTTAATCAGCGTTATCGCCCACCGCTTCCTGCTGCGCCTGCTGCGCGGCGTGCTCAGCCCCTACATCAATCATCATCGCGGCGTCATCATCGTCGGAGCAAACCCGATCGGCGCGCGCCTGGCCCGCCGGATCGCCTGCGTGGACCAGAACATCCTGCAAGTGCATGGGTTTGTACGTTTGCCCACCGACGACCCGGAGATCGAGCTGAACTCTGACGCCCCGATTCTCGGCGACATCGACGACCTGGAAGCGCTCATTCAGCAGACCGGCGCGAGCGAGGTCGTCATCGCGATCCGGTGGCTCGACGACACCATGTCCGACCTGATTCAGCAGATTATGGTCAATCTCGAATCATATCCGGTGAACATTCGCCTCGCGCCGGATTATTCGAGCCTGGCGTATTTCCGGGCCACCAGCGAGTACTTTGACGACATGATCCTGATCGGCTTGCGCGAGCCGGTTCTCACGCCCATGCAGCGGATTCTCAAGCGGCTGTTCGATATCGCGTTTTCGAGCGCCGTGCTGCTGCTCTCCTGGCCGTTGTTCGTGATTATCGCGATTGCGATCAAGCTGGATAGCCCTGGCCCTGTGATCTTCCGCCAGACGCGCGTCGGCCAGCACGGACGGAAGTTTACGATCTACAAGTTCCGGACGATGCACATCAACGCCGAGGAAATGGTCCGCCACGACCCCACCGGACAGTTCATCAAGCGCCCGGACGATCCGCGCGTGACGCGGGTCGGGCGCTTGTTGCGGCG
>CBINGT010000475.1:0-3113 GCA_966250245.1 uncultured Anaerolineae bacterium | reverse complement strand
CCCTTCGGCATGCGCCCGCAGTAACATATTCTGCACGGCGAGCGCCACACTCTGCACAGCCATCAGGCGCTCAGCTTCCTGGCGCCGGGGATCGGGATACTGATCCATCTCCGCCAGGCTCAGGAAGAACACGATCACCACCGGCGCGCCTGAAATCCGCTCGTACGAGCGCCGCACCTGCCGCTCGACCGCTTCATCCGGCAGGCCATCCGCCATCAGGTCCGCGCGGAAGCGCTCGCCCATCGCGGCCGCAAGGCTCACCCGCCGCGCCGGGTCTTGCAACACCGCGAAGCGCCACGGCTGGCGGTTGTGAGCGGAAGGCGCCCAGCGCGCCGCCTCAAGCAGCCTGAGCAGCACCTCGCGCGGGACAGGCCGGTCGAGGTAGCGGCGGATCGAGCGCCGTCCGCGCATCAGCGCGAGCAGTGTATCCTCACCTTCCATTATACGCCTGCCCGGCCTTCGCCGCTCAACGATACAGGTCCAGTTCAGGCGGGCGCACCAGCTCCGCCGCCGACGCTTCGACGTCCGGCAAAGACAATCCGCGTACCAGTACGACGGGCCGGCCTTCCGCGCCCTGCCCGCTCAGCAACCCGGCCGCTGCCGCGATCTCGTCCGCCAGCCCGGTGACGGTCACTCGCAGCGTACGCCCGAACAGGTCTGTCGCGCCGCGCATGTCTGACACTGCTGGGATGCCCGCCAGCCCGATCGCCACGCCGACCGTCCCCACGCGGAACGGGCGCCCGTGCGAGTCGCTGATGATGACGCCGGGCGCCACGCCGAGGCGTTCCGCCAGCGCCGCCCGAAGCTGCCGCGCAGAGCGATCCGGGTCTTCAGGCAGAAGCAGCACCCAGTCTTCACCGTCCGGCCCGACGTTGGAATGGTCGATCCCGGCGTTCGCCAGCGTGAACCCGAGCCGGTGCCGAACAATCAGCACCTCGGCGCGCTGGCGCGAGATGCCGGTCGATTCGCGCAGAATCAACTCGACGAGGCGCGGGTCTTTATTGGTCTGCGCGCCAACCTCGATCGCCTGCTCCGAGGGCGTCACCGTCGCCAGATTGACAAAGCGCCCCTCGGCTTTCGAAACAAGCTTCGAGGTGATCACCAGCACGTCGCGCGGATCGAGCGCGATCTCCGCCGCGGCGAGGCTCTCTGCGATGATGGCGGCGAGATCGTCCCCCGGCCGGATCATCGGGATGTCCGGCAGCGCGATAAGATTCAGTTGCGGAAGGTCAACACGCATGGCGCGTCACGCATCCAGCCCGGTGATGCGAATCCCCGCGCCAGGGGCCTTGTAGCGCTTGTTGATGTACAGAATCACCGGCGTGAGCGCTTCGGCCGCGATCGCGTTTTGCAGCGGGCCGATGTCGATCGCGCGCATGCCGGGGATCGCCTCGACCAGATGCGCGACCTCATGCTTGGCATCGTCGTCGTCAGACGCGACCAGTACGTCGCTGTCGACCGGCTGATCCAGGTGGCGCAGGTGCGTGTGGCTGATGTTCTGAAACGCCGCCACAACGCGCACACCCGGCCCAAGCATGGCCTGCGCCTCAAGCGACGCCGCCTTCCCTTCAGGAATGTTGACCGTGCGGATCGCCGGGGGTTGGAGCGGCACCGTCACGTCGACCAGGATCTTGCCCTGCGCCGCCTCTTTGATCGACTCCACAATCGCGGCGTGCGCCTGATACGGAACGGTGAGCACCAGCAGGTCAGCGGCCTGCGCGGCAGCGACGTTGTCCATTCCCCGGACCACGTCAGCGCCCAACGCCTCATTCAGCTCGGCGGCTTTCGCTTCGGCGCGCTCGGCCTCGCGCGAGCCGATGATCACGCCGTATCCGGCGCGCGCCCATCGCAACGCCAGACCGGAGCCTTCCTTCCCCGTCCCGCCGATGACCCCGATCGTCATCACCGTTCCAGAATTCTCGTCCACGAGAGACATCTCCTAAGCGTGCAGCGCCTGCTCTGCATGGCGCCGATAAGACTCCCAAACGGTGGGTGCGTAGGCTCGCGCCTCGGCTGTGATCGCCGCTTCGTCCAGCGTCAGCAGCGCGCGATCGCGCATCAGCACACGCCCGGCGACAATGGTCGTGGTGACCATCGACGCCTCAAACCCAAACAGAATATGCCAGGGAAGATTCCCTTCTGCCAATGGTGTGAAGGGATGATAATCGACCAGAATCACATCCGCGACCGCTCCGGGCGCCAGCCGCCCGATCGTCTCGCCTGGGAAAAAGACCTCGGCCAGACGCGCGTTGTTCTGCGTCGCCATCTGGGCAATGAAGTCACCCGGCGCGAGGCGCGGATCGCGATTGGCAACCTTGTGCAACAGATACGCCGCCTTCCACTCCGCCCACATGTTATTCGAGAACCCGTCGTTCCCCAGCACCAGCTTCACGCCTTCCTCGCGCATCCGGTCGATCGGCGCCGCGCCGACTGCATTGTTCATGTTGGAGCGCGGCTGGTGGGATACCCACGTGCCCGTGTCTCGCAAAATGGCGCGCTCGGCTTCATCGGTGTGGACGGCGTGCGCGACAATCGTCTTCGGGCCGAGGATACCGAACCGCTGCAAGCGCGGGACGACCCGTTGGCCGCTCTTGCGCAGGCTATCTTCCTCGTCCGCCTCGTGCTCCGCCACGTGGATGTGAAAGCCCGTGTCCAGCCCATCCGCCGCCGAGGCGCACGCCTCAAGCGTTTCGTCAGAAAGCGTCAGGCTGGCGTGCAGACCGAACGTCGCGCCGATGCGCGGCCGGTCCTTCGCGGCGCGCAGAAAGCGCACGTTCTCCGCGATCCCGGCGCGTGCCTTCTCCGACCCGTCCCGGTCGGTCACCTCGTAGCACAGCACGGCGCGCAACCCGGCCTCGTCCACCGCATCGGCGATCACGTCCAGGCTGCCGTCAATAAAGTTCGGGCTGGCGTGGTGGTCGATCAGCGTGGTCGTGCCGTGCTTGATCGCGTCCACCAGGCAAACCAGCGCGCTATAGCACACTGACCGCTCGTCGAGCGCCTTGTCCAGCGGCCACCACAACTGCCGCAAAATCGCGGGGAAGTCCTGCGGCGCAGGCCCGGGAATCGCCAGCCCGCGCGAATACGCGCCGTAGAAGTGCGTGTGCGCGCAG
>CBINGT010000474.1:0-3127 GCA_966250245.1 uncultured Anaerolineae bacterium | reverse complement strand
CGCCGCCACGAAGACAGCGTACACCAACCCGAACAGCCAGATGTATTGCGTCACGTCGCTGCCCGAAAACATCGGCTGAATGAGCTTGGCCGCGAGGATGTTCTGAGACGTGTGCAATATCATCGCGAGCAGAACGCTGCCGTTCGTATTGTTAAACAACCAGACGAAAATGAAATAGCCGAAGACGATGAGGGGAATAACATTCCAAGGGCTATCGTCCGTCAGAAAAAGCGGTATATGCCACACCACGCCAATCGCCGACAGAATCAGCGCGGAATTTACCGCGGAAAACCGTTTTTGAAGCTGCGGTATGGCAAAGCCTCGAAACCCGGGTTCTTCACCCAAAGCGATAAGCAGAAAGATGAAAATCGCCTCTGGAATCAAGGGGGGCAGATCGCTCCATTCAATCGGCGTGTACGATGCGCCAAGGCGCACATTCAGGAACGCCGCGATTGCGCCCCCGATGAAGGGAATAAGAATCGCCGCCGCGTACCACTGCACGCCAACGCGCCAGCGGACAATCCGGCTTGCCCAGGCTCTTAGACCGGCTTTTCCACCGATAATTGGAACGACAACCAGCGCGGCCAACAACGGCGTCATAGGTAGCTGTCCCCCAAGCAACGCCCATCCAAGCCCCAGAAACACCATATTCAGCACGACAAATGTCGCCAACGGGTAACGCCGCACGACTGCAAACATGGGCTTTCTCCTTTGTGAGACTTTGCGTTTTGACCCTGTACGGGAGTTTCATAGGGCCGGGCGCGGCACCCTTCAGGCGACGCAATCCGGTCAGGAAAGAGGGTTAGGTGTAGTGGGAGAACAATTTCGTTAGGCTCTATTATAAATCAAATATCTCTCAAATCAATTTGAGTAATTATTTCACAAATAAATGCATAAAATTCTCCGCGTGCGCGACGAATTGCATCACCCTAATTACACGCGCGAATCACAGGAACACGATGGTTCAGACCGATCGATACACAATCCGCGCGTAGCGAATCGTGCTACAATGACGGGCGTGCAGGTCAGTTCACACAGGAGCACCTCATGGAATACAAAATTAACGGCACGGTCATGCAGTCGCTTGAAATCACGCTGACGCAGGGCGAGTCGGTCTACACTGAATCGGGCGGCATGGCGTGGATGAGCGACGGCATCGAGATGAAAACCAGCGGCCGGGGTGGGCTCGGCAAGTCCCTCGGCCGGATGCTCGCAGGCGAAAGCCTCTTTCTCACAACCTACACCTGCACCGCGCCCCAGGCGTCGATCACCTTCACGCCCGAAAGCCCCGGCAAGGTGATTCCGGTCCCGCTACGCGAAGGTTACAGCATCATCTGCCAGAAAGACGCCTTCATGGTCGCGGAAGACTCGGTCGATCTGGCGATGCACTTCCGCAAGCGGCTCGGCACTGGCCTGTTCGGCGGTGAGGGGTTTATCCTGCAAAAGCTGACCGGCCCCGGCACGGCCTTTGTCGAGATCGCGGGCGAGGTGCAGATGTATGACCTGCAACCCGGCCAGCGTCTGCGGATCGATCCGGGCCACGTCGCAATGTACGAGCCAACCTGCGACTACGACATCGAGATGGTCAAGGGCATTATGAACTGGATCGGTGGCGGCGAGGGGTTGTTCCTGGCGACCATCACCGGCCCCGGCAAAGTCTGGCTACAGACCATGCCGCTCAGCAATCTGGCGAACAAGCTCAAAGCCTACATGCCGAAAAGCAGCTAACGGCAGCCAGAAACAGCGAAAAACAGCTAAACACAGCTACAAGCAGCGGAGAACGGTTCTCGCCTCTCTGCTGCTTTTTGCTGCCTTTCGCTGCTTTTTGCCGCCTTACTGCATCTAAACAATGATCAGATTGAAAGCGCAACACTCGAAGGTAGCTAAGGAGTGCACATGTCTACTCAACCCACCACCCAGGCGACGATCCGCGCGACGCCGCTGCTGCGTCGCTGGCAGATCGCCCTGGACACCTGTAACTATCCAGACGTCCACCACGCCGACACAGTCACCCGCTGGCTGGTGATCGCCCGCGCCTGCGTCTTTTCGATGACGATCACATCTGGCCTGATCGGCGTGCTGATTGCGCTGGGGATGGGCGCGTTCGCCGAGAACACGCTGGCGCGCATTGTATACGCGGCGCTGGCGGTGATCGGCCTGATCGCGGCGCACGCGACGAACAACCTCGTCAACGATTGGACCGACGTGCGTCGCGGAGTGGACACCGAAGACTATCCGCGCGCCCAGTACAGCACGCATCCCGTTCTCGGCGGCCTGACCACGCCCGCCCGGCTGCTCCAGGTCGCGCTGGCGCTGACCGCGCTCGACGCCGCGATCATGCTCATTCTCGCGTGGGCGAGCGGCCCGCTCGTGATCGCGTTTGCGGTGGCAGGGCTGGCGCTCAGCCTGGGCTATACCGTGTTCCTGAAACGCTTCGCCCTGGGCGAGCTGACCGCGCTCGTCGTGTGGGGTCCGCTGATGATCGGCGGGACGGTCTACGCGATCGCCGGAGAACTGCCCATCGATGCCCTGCTGCTCTCCTTGCCCTATGGGCTGATCGTCGCATCGGTGCTGATCGGCAAGCACACCGACAAGATCGAGAACGACCGGCCGGTCGGCGTGCATTCGGTGCCGGTGCTGCTCGGCACGCAGCGCGCGCTGACGCTCAACAAGATCACGTTCATCCTGTTCTACGTGCTGATGTTGGCGCTGGTCGCTACGGGCGTCAGCGGCCCGTGGATTCTGCTCAGCTTCATCGCGGTTCCCCGGCTGGTAACCACGTGGAAAGTCTACTCGCAGCCGAAGCCGGAAACTCCGCCCGACAACTGGCCGGTCTGGCCGCTGTGGTATGTCGGCTGGGCGATGTATTTCAACCGCGAGGCGGGCAAGTTCTTCATTCTGGGGCTGCTGTTGAACGCGGTCATTCCGTGGATATTCTAGCAGTTAGCCGTTAGCGATTCCCCTCACCCCTGCCCCTCTCCCTCTTGCGACTGCGTCGCGGGGCGAGGAGAAAGGTCGCAGCGCGTTTCGTAGGGGCGGAGCAAGCTCCGCCCGCCTTTCACCCCGCCCCCCTCCCCCCTGCCCCTAGCCCGGCCTACTTTACTTAGGGAGAAGCTGAGGACCGAGC
>CBINGT010000473.1:0-3132 GCA_966250245.1 uncultured Anaerolineae bacterium | reverse complement strand
ATATAGATGCAAGCTTTGCCACCCTCTTTGATTTTGTGCACGAAGTTGATCACCTTCTGCACTTCTTTCAGCGAGAGGGCGACGGTCGGCTCGTCGAGCACGATCAGCTCGGCCTCGAAGTGCATCGCGCGGCCAATGGCGACGCCCTGACGCTCGCCGCCGGAGAGCTTGCTGACGCGCGAATCGACGGTGATTCCCCGGCCGCGAAAGCCGATGGTTTCGAGCATGATCTGCTGCGCGATCCGTTTCTCTTCTTTGACGTTGATGAAGCCGAGGCGGTTGGTGATCTGCCGTCCGACGAAGAAGTTCCGCCATAGAACCTGTTTTTCGCCGAGGGACTTATCCTGATAGACGGTTTCAATGCCGTACTTGCGGGCCTGCTTGACGTTGTAGGTGCGGGTGTCGACCTTTTGCCCGGCGATGTAGAGTTCGCCGCTGGTGGGGCGATAGACGCCGGTCAGGATCTTTACCAGGGTGGACTTTCCGGCGCCATTATCGCCGATCAGTCCGACAATTTCGTTGCGGCCCACAGTGAGATGAATGTTTTTGAGCGCGCACACCGGACCGAAATACTTCTCGATTCCGATCATCTGGAGCGCATACTCAGGTGAACCTTGGTCTGCCATAAAAACTCCAGGACTCACCCACAATAAGCTCAAAGGCGTTCAGAGACATCACCGGGCGGTATAGGGAGAAGCGTCTGACGGTCGGCAGTCGCCCCGTGTAGCGCCCGTCGGGCAAACCCAAGCGCCGGGCAGCGATTCGCCGGAAGGAGCTGCCCCACGATTCGCTAAAAGAGGCTGCAACACTCCTTTCCAACACTTAAGAATAGACTGTGCGAAAGGTCAATTTAATTCACTATCTGCCTATTATAGCCCTATTTCTCGCTAAGGCGCGATTTTGCCGCGAAAGTTTGTTTCCTTTGCACGATCGCATAAAAAACGTCTGGGCACTCTGCACCCAGACGTTTTGAAATCATGCTGCGAGGCGTGTGCGCCGCGCCTAAGCGTTGTGCAGTTGGTTCGAGCGGCGCAGGCGGATCGCAACCAGCGCCGTCGACACCAGCAGCGCCAGCGCCGGAAGCGACAGGTACATCACCAGACGCGGGATCTCCGGGCTGGGCAGCGTGAACTCCGGCGTGGATGCCGCGCGCCACGTGTTCAGCAGAAATGACGACCACGTGATCGCCAGCATCATCAATACCATCGGCCAGCGAATGGCGACCGCCGCGACCGCGATAAACGTCAGGTGATACCAGGAATTGACGATCTTGGTCAGGAACAGGGCGAAGTACAGCAAGGCCAGCGCCCAGCTCCACAGCATCTTGCGATCGCTGTCCGCACGGCGCAACCCCAGATACAGCACCAACATGGCGAACCCCGCCACGAAGACGTAGCGGATCCCGCCGGGCAGGCCCGATCCACCGCGCCGCAGCAACCTGAGCTGGTCTTGCGCCACGTCGAGCGTGTTGACGAACGGCAGATAGAGCGCCACGACCACGACCACGAACAGCAGCCCGCCGATGACAAGCTCCTTCCAGCGGCGCGCTTTGAGCTCGCGCAGGAAGTAGATCCCCACCAGGGGTAGGGGGATCAGCTTCGTCAGCGTGGCGATCGCCAGCAAGATGACCATCCAGCGATAGCGTTGCATGGTCAGCATCAGCACGCCGAGCAGCAGGAAGAACACCATCACCGGATCGGGCTTGCCCTGCGTCAGAATGATGTTCGCCGGGTTCCAGCCGTAGGCGATCGCGCCTGCCACGGCGTAAAGCGGATTCCATCGTCGCAGGATCAGCACGATCAGCACGACGCTGCCGATGTTGAACAGCGTAATCAGCCCGCGCGCCGCCAGCAGATTGGTGGTCGCGTCATCGCCTGCCACTTCCGCGCCCGCCGCGCTGATCAGCGTCCAGGTCGGCAGCTTGTCGGTGGTCATGTGGATGAACTTCGGGCTTGCGTAGGGGTAGATCGGGTCTTGCGGGAACGCCGCTGGTTCGACGATGTACGGGTTTTCGCCGTATTCCGAGACGGTGCGCGCGCGCAGAATGTGATCGTAGATGTCGGTGTTGAAGTTCGGCAGCGACCACAGCGAAAGCAACATAAACACCAGCGATCCCCCGATCACGATCGCCAGCAGCGTGCGGGTGGCGGCCTTCTTCCACACCAGCCAGATCGCCAGCCCGTAGGCGGCGAAGCTGATCAGGGAGCCGAGCACGATCAGCGCGGCGAGCGTATACCGATTGCTCAGGGCGTCCGGCTGGCGCTGGCCGAACCAGCGCCACAGACCGAGGTCTTGCATCAGCGCGGTGGCGGGCCGCTCAATCCGCGCCGGGGAGAGTGGATAGAGATAGTTGAAGAAGATAACCGGCACCAGCATCAACAGGGAGAGCACGATCAGTAGACCTGCGGTCTGAGCGTGGCTGAGGCGCAGTGTTGGGATCGGTGCGACGTCGTCAGTGTCGTTGAACAGGAATGACGTTACGCCCTGGCGGACGCCAGCGAGAGAAGACATGTCCCCACCCCCTGAGGCTCAGTTGTCGATGCCAGATAAACCGCTTTCCGTGCCCTTTTGTGACGACTGCAAACTCAATACAGGATTGGCAGGCGCCGCGTAGTCGCGGGCCGGTTTAGAGAACGAGACGTTCGTGGTGGCGCCAAGCACGAGCGCGCCGGACGTCACCGCAGAGATGGCAACCCACACATTCTCCACGAAGAGCGCATGTGCAATGGTGCGCAGATCAAGCCGGTCTGTCCGGTAATAGCCCGCGCGCCCGATGAAGGGCCAGAGACGCTACCTCTGATGTGATTTGACAGCGTCCGATGGCTCGCGGCACGGGTCGGACAGCCGCGAGTGAAGCGACATGCCGTTGCCGAACACGTAGGTCGGCATATTCGACCTGTTGCTGTGATGGCTGCCATCAAACGCGAGATGTTTCAGATAATACAGCGTTTCCTCATGTAATCGACGGTTGGTCGCGATCAGGTCGCCCACAATGCCGATCAGGAAGATCAGGAACCCGATCACAAACAGCGCCGAGCCAATCGCCACCGACTGAATATGCGACCCACGCGCCGTCTGGCCCATCAACACCAGGAGCAGGAAGCGGAACAGTAGCCCGCCGCCGACCAGGAA
>CBINGT010000472.1:0-3135 GCA_966250245.1 uncultured Anaerolineae bacterium | reverse complement strand
GTGCGGCGCGTCCAGTTGACCAGCGCGACGAAGACGATCAGCACGTGGAGCGCCAGCAACCCCAGTGCGCGCCAATCAATTCGCTCGCCCGGCTGCCTGCGCGCGCGGAGCGTGGCGATCGCCAGCCCGGCCAGCGCGATCAGGCTCAGCGCGTCGCCGTACCAGAACAGCGCATCTGGCGCGCTGAGGTTGAGCGTTCCGAACACGCCCCACGTCGAGCGCCGCAAGCCCTCGAACTCACCTGCCAGCTCCGCCCAGGTGGGCGTGTGCTCGCGGGGACCGATGATCTCGATCATGCGGTTCAGCCCGGTCGGATCGCCGTAGAGCGCCACGTTCCGCGCGTACCACCAGCCTGCGATGATGGCCCACGCGGCGACCACGATCAGCAGAATGCGCGCCCACTCGATCCAGGCGCGGCGCTCGCGCACCAGCATGCCGAGCACCGCCAGCGCCGCGACCGGGTAGAGCGCCAGCCCGCTCAGCTTGGCGAGCGAGGCCAGCGCCAGCAGCGCGGCCAGCGCGACGACGCGGCGCGTGCTCAGTCCCGCACGCCAGATGTGGAGCAGCAGCGCCAGCGTGATCGCGCTGAGCAGGTTCACCAGATTGTCGTTATTGACCGACGACGAGATGAACAGAAACATCGGGTTGAAGGCGGCGAGCAGCGTGGCGGTGACGTGCAGCGCCGGGCGGCCGGGCAGCGCCAGCCGGGCGATCGCGTAGATCGCGGCGACGGTCCCCGCGCCGAGCGCGACGCTGAACAGGCGCACGACATGCACGGCGAGCGCGGTCCCGCGCCAGGGGAACGCCTCGGCATCCCAGTCGTGCAGCACGCTGACGCGATTATCGGTCGCCGCGCCGATCCCGATCTTGGCGTGCGGGTTGCGCTCCAAGCGCGCGCTGAGATCGCCCCGGTCCACTGGCAGAACGAGCGGCGCGCTCAGCAGGTAATAGAGCGGCGGCTGGCTGCCTTCCTGTTCCCACGGCCCGACGTCGTCCGGATCCTGTACGGGCAGGCGGCCAGTCCGTGCGAGGTGGTCGATCAGCGGGAAGTGGTAGACCTCGTCCGGCGGCTCGAAGATCGGCGTGACGGCGCTGTAGACGACGCCCAGCGCGACGTAAGCAGCCAGCACCGCGATCAGCCAGCGCGGGACGCGGCGCGCGCTCACTCGACCTGCATCCAGCTCAGCCATACGAAGTCCTCGGACTGCGCGCCCGCTTCCCCACGCACGCGCAGCGGCTCGCCCGGCGCGCCTTCGGGATAGACGCGCACCATCAGGCGATAGCGGCCGGGTGGGGCGTCGTCGAAAACTGTCAGCGTGCGGGTCTCGGTGATCGTTTCGCCGGGCGACCATGCGCTGGTCGGCGGCTGGGGCAGGGCGTCGAGTTGCGCGGCTTTGGTCAGCGTCACCGGGTCGATCACCTGCACGGAAATCGCGTATTCCTCGCTCAGATCGCGCGGCGCCTGCCAGTGAAGCGTAACCTCGGTCGTTTCGCCCGGCGACAGCGAACGCTCGCTGACCGTGTAGCCGAGCAGCGTCAGCCGCCCCGCGAAATCCGCCCCGACGGGGTTTGGCACCTCGCCCGGCGGCGAAACAAGCTCCACCTGCCCGAGCAGCACGCGGTCGGTCGTGGGCTCGATCCCGCTGCCTGCCGGAACCATGCGGTCGCCGGTGGGCAGGTGGTACAGCCCCATCTACACGTCGAGCGTCTGTGGCGCGTAGACGCCGTCCGGCACGCGCACCGCGATCGGGTTATTCCACGTTTCGTCGCGCGCAACTTCGGACGTGGCGATCAGCCCGCCGCCGGGGTACACGTCGCGCTGCGCCTCGATAATCCCGTCGGAGCCGACCAGGTGGACGAACAGGCTCCAGTCGCGCGTCAGGTCGCCGGTGACGTTGAAGGTCGGTGTAAAGCGCACGTAGTCGCCCGGCTCGACCGTGCCGCTGACCGGCTGCCACGCCGCACAAATGACCGGGCGCGGATCTTCTGGCTCGGCCCAGCATGTCGCGGCGCGACCGGGGCGCTCGTGCGTTTCCCCGGCGAAGCGCGCGGTCCGGTCGAGCGAATACGCCGGACGGATGACGAAGACCGGCGCGTAGACCGCGAGTGCCACGAAGACGGCCGCCGCAACCGTCAGCACGCCGCGCCGGGCCGTCTCGCGGCGCGTCCACCCCGCCAGCCCGAACGCCATCCACACGCTGAGCGCGGCGATCGCGCTGAACCATAGCCGCCCCTGCGAGGCCCACGTCTGGCGCGTCCAGCTTAGCAGCGAGAGAAAGATGACCACAGGCCAGATCGCGGCAAAGCAGCGCGCCCAGACCATCGAAGCGTCTGCGGCGCGATTGAGTCCGCGCAGCGCCCGGCGCACCGCCGCGACGATCAGTCCGCCGACTGCCAGCGCCGCAGTCGTGTTGAAGACGGTGTACGCCCAACCGGGTAGGGGGACGTTCACGCCGCCGAAGAACCCCCAGAACGCCATCATGAACGTTTCGCGCTCGGTCCAAAGCTGGCGCAGATCGGCCGGGACCTGCCGCCGCCCGACGATGTCGAGGAAGACGTTGATCCCGGTCGCGTCGCCGTACAACTGATAATTGCGCCAGTACCACCAGCCCGCGATCGCAATCGTTAGCCCGCCGGAGATTGCGCCGCCGACTACCAGCGGCTGCCACGACCGCTCGCGCCGCGCGACGATCGCCAGCGCCAGCGCGATCAGCGGCAGCATGAAACCGATCTGGAATTTGGCGAGCATCCCCGCGCCCGCCGCCATGCCGAGCAGCACGTAGAAGCGGAGCGGCGGCTCCCCACGCCAGCGCACCAGGCGCACCGGCAATGTCGGCAGCCTCGGTCTCGATACGGTCGGGATCGAGGCCGATGCGCGCGGCCGCATCAAGGTCGATCCCGAGACGTTCCAGACCACGGCGGCGAACATCTACGCCACCGGCGACGTCATCGGCTTTCCGAGCCTCGCCTCGACATCGATGGAACAGGGCAGGGTGGCCGCATGCCACGCGTTCGGCGTTCCCCTGCCGCCGCCGCCGGAGACCTTTCCCTATGGCATATATGCCGTTCCGGAAATCTCCACCGTCGGCCAGTCCGAGGAGCAGGTGCGCGAAAGCGGCATCGCCTACGAGGTCG
>CBINGT010000471.1:0-3135 GCA_966250245.1 uncultured Anaerolineae bacterium | reverse complement strand
CATGCGAACGCCCCGCCCTTTGACCGTGTGCGCGATGATCACAATCGGCTTGCAGCGCGGGCGAACCCAGCGCGCCTCGTGCAATGCCTGGGCGATCGCGGGGATGTCGTGACCGTCTACTTCGAACACGTCCCATCCAAACGACGACCACTTTTCCGCATACGGCTCCACGCTCATCAGGTCCCACACAAATCCCTTCGCCATCACCTTGTTGTAGTCCACGATCGCGATCAGGTTGTCGAGGTGATAGTGTGCGGCGCTCATCGCCGCTTCCCAGACGTTTCCTTCGTTCGTCTCGCCATCGCCGAGGATGCAGAACACGCGCGGGCCAGGGTTCCCCTTGAACCGCAGGCCGAGCGCCATCCCCGCTGCGACCGACAGCCCCATGCCGAGCGGCCCGCCGGACGACTCCAGGCCGGGCGTGCGCCGCAGGTCGGTGTGCCCTTCGAGCAGCCCGCCCAGCTCGCAATAGGTGTACAGCGCGTCGATCGGGAAATAGCCGCGCAGCGCCATCGCCGCATACAGGGCGGGGGAAGCGTGCGCTTTCGAGAGGATCAGGCGATCGCGCTCCGCCCAGTGTGGGTCATCTGGTTTCACGTGCATCGCGTGGAAGTAAAGGACCGCAAGCAGCTCTGCCAGCGAAAACGAGCCGCCGATGTGCCCCCAGCGGCCATAGGTGATCATCTCGACGCTCAGACGTCGAATCTGATAGGCCACTTCCTCTAGCGCAGTGATTTTTTCGGCAGAAAGGGGCATTCGGAACCTCCAGACACGGCCAAACAGTATTAGCAAGCAGGCCCGTATACGAAAATTGACAGGTTACCGTATCCAATTTATCATGATTGTATTCTGAAAGTCAATATTTTGAATACAATAGACGCGCGTCTTTGAATCTCCAGGTGACCGCTTTTCTGATACAATTGCTGTAGAATGGTTGACATGTGGGGAAGCGATACCGAGAGCGGGAAAGAATCATGAGCGAAACCTTCCAACACCAGGCGTATGAATACGTCAAAGAGCAGATCATCAACCTGCGCTACAAGCCGTCGCAGGTGATCACCGATACGCAGGTCGCGCAGGAACTCAACATCAGCCGGACGCCGGTGCGCGAAGCGTTCCACCGGCTAGAAAACGAGGGGCTGCTGATCAATGAGGCGCGGCGGGGGTGGCGTGTCTACTCGCTTTCAATCGATGACATACACGAGCTGTTCGATATTAAGATCGCTATCGAGGGGATGCTGGCTCGCTGCGCGGCGGAGCGCGGTAGTGAGGAAGAGCGCGCTGAGCTTCTAGCGTGTTTCGAGCAGATGCAGGCGGCCGCCGCCAGCGGGGATAGCGAGACCTGGCTGAAGTGTGACTTCAAGCTGCACGATATCATTTTTGCGATGGCCGGAAACGCGCGGGCGGAGCGCATCGTTGCCAACCTGAACGACCAGTGGCACCGGGTCCGCATCGGCTACGCGACGATGCGAGCACGCATGGCCGCCTCGACCGTCGAGCATGAAGCGTTCGTCAAGGCGATAGTTGAGGGGGATGCCGCGGCCGCTCAGCGGTTAATGGAGCAACACCTCGACAACGTGCGGACAGAACTGGTCCACATGCTCACGACGCTTGTGCTGCCGTTCGTGGAAAACGGAGTCTAGGCGGCGGTTAGCAACTGCTTGCTTTGACCCACACAGGACACCCACCATGCCACAAACACATCAGGAGCGGGTTCGCACGGTCCTGGCGGGGGAACGTCCGGACCGCCCGGTCTTGGATCTGGGCGGGCTTGACGTACAGCGCCTGTTGCTGTTTGGCACGCCCGACGAGGCGCGCACGCACGTCCGGCGCTATTTCGAGACGTTGGGCGTGGAGCGTTACATCATGGCGCCCGCGAACTCGATCCAGCCGGGCACGCCGCCTGAGAACATTGTCGCGGCGTACCAAACAGTGAGGGAGCTTCAGATCGTCGAGCGTTCTCTCCGCCATGTTTGTGGAGTTTCATACACACGCGACGTTTCAGCCACAGGAGTGAGGGGTGCGGACGGTCAACGAACTTCAAGCCGTAACGCCACCGTGTCGCCTTCCTTCAGATTCTCAGCTTTTCGGACGCTTGCTTTGATGGGCACAAGGTAGCGGTCGTCCTTCGGAAACAAGGAAGTCTGCCACTCGGTTTTGCCGATCCGGACATGTACCGGAATCACTCCCCAACCATACGTTACGGACCCGGATATCGCTTTCAAATCGCGGCTCTGCGCTTCTGGAACGGTCACGAAGTACCACGGGGCGGGCCCCTTCCAAAACAAAATCACGCCGGTGAACTCCAGAATCATGGGCACCTCGCTGCTCCATTCGAAAAACAGTGATGGTTTGAGACATTCGGACCCGAAGGTCATCCAGTCAAATACAATCTTCGCAGCAGCGGCCGGTCATCACCATTGGCGGGGCGATCCAGCGTGATACGGATGGCGCGCGTCGCCTCTTCGTTCCAATCAGTAGTGATGTGCAGGTCGAGTTTGATACGATCAGATAATCGACTGTGCGTTCCCCACACACCTCGCGATTGTTTCGTCATAACACACGACATGCAGCGATTTCACCTTGAGGTAGCTACGTTGTATCGGAGAGACACACTGGTTCTGAGACTTGTAGAGGAGATAGGAACATGGCAGCCCAACAATCACCATCCAACCTCAACTTCAATTCAGTCTTAATCGGCACGAACCAGCCCGAAGTGCTTGCTACGTTCTATGAGAAAGTGTTGGGCAGACCAGCCGACTGGTCTGATGGAGGATACTACGGCTGGCAGGTGGGCAGTGGCTTCCTGACCGTAGGCGAGCACTCGGAGGTGCAGGGACAAGCCAAAGAGCCCGCGCGAATCATCCTGAATTTCGAAACCCCAGCCGTCCAGGCCGAGTACGAGCGGATCCGCCAGGCGCAAGCCACGGTCATCAGGGAGCCGTATGAGCTGGGAGGGGGCTGGATTGCAACCCTTGCGGACCCGGACGGGAACTACATTCAGTTGGTGAGTCCTATGTAACTGAACGAGCACGCGCCCCCACGGTTGCGCTAAGCTGCCATTGAGCGTCCCTAGAAATGCTCGCCATGATAAGCCCACTCTATCCGAGTGGGCTTATTTGTTTCAGGAGTTTT
>CBINGT010000470.1:0-3143 GCA_966250245.1 uncultured Anaerolineae bacterium | reverse complement strand
TCGAGCGGCGAGGGCGCAGCGGCATACGCCGCAAACGGCTTGGGGCGGACGCGCAGCCCCAGCCAGGTCACGCCCGCTACAGCGGCGATCGCGACGATGACACCCGGAACAACTCGACGGGCAACACGCATGGAAACCTCCTCGCAAAGCATATGTCCGAAACATTATACGCCCCCGCTTCGGCGGGGGCGCGTGTCGAATGGCCTGGATAGTGCTGCGAGGTGTCGTGTGGGCCTAGTGCGTTTCCACCAGGTAGTTGATGATGGCCTCACGCTCGGCGGCGGTCAGTTGCGCGCCATGCAGGATCATGCGGTCGACGGTTGCTTCCCACTCCTCGTCGGACTTGTCCTGCGCGTCCCACCACTCAGCCGCGTGGCAGACGGTGCAGCGTTCCTGGGCCAGCGCTTCGCCGTCAAGCTGGTCGGCGGAGACACCTTCTTCATACGGCAGAAGCATGCTCATCACCATCGCGTTGAGCATTTCCTCGCCCGTGAGCTCCGAGGCGATGGACAGCACGGCCGCTTCCGCGATCGCCTTGTGTTCGTCGCCCAGTTCGCCGACTGGCGTAATCACGGTCGTCACGGCCAGCACGTCGTCCGCGATCTTCGTGACGTAGACCACCTGGTCGTAGACGCCATTGCTCTGCTCGACGTAGCCCGCGATCACGTCCTCGCCGATGGTCACTTCTTCAGCCTCGGGCAGCGGGGGCATTTCCCATTCCATGTCCTCGCCTTCGGGCGCTTCTTCTTCCGCTGCTTCGCCTTCTTCTGCGCTCTCGTCGACCGGCGGCTCACCGAGCATCATACCGAACAGCGACGCCATCTCAGTCACCGGCGCATCCTCAGCGACGCCCATGCCAAACGCCGCGATGATCTGCGTCGGCGCGACGAACGACAGCCCAATCACATCGCCGCTCTCAGCGGGCGCGCCGGTGTAGATAAACTTGTCGATCATTTCCGCCTCGGGCGCGAACCAGAACGACGGGAACGGCAGCATCATAATTTCTGCGGCTTCCCACCCGGCCGGGTACGCCGCGCTAAAGCTGCCGTCTTCCGGCACATACTCAGCCAACTCTAGCTCGCCGTCCTGCGCCAGCGCGACCAGGGACGTCAGCAGCAGCGCGCAAAGCACCACCATGCTTAGAACCCGCTTCATTTCGTTGTTTTCTCCTTGGTGTGCGGAATTGCCCCAAACGTCTTCTATCCTAGACGGTGGGAGTCGCGCAGTCGTCCGACTTTAGGCTGAATTTGGCTCGCCCTTTAGGCGGATGGTTCGGCGTGGGATGCAACACGGCCCCGCCTCGTACTGAGACAGGGCCGTGTTTTTAGCGGTTAGCAGTTAGCGATTAGCGGTTAGCCCGGCGCGCAGAACCTTACCTCTGGCCCCTCTTCGTTTACGGAGAGGGGAAAAGGGGCTGGGGGGTAAGGGGTGAGGTTTCTCCGCTGGGCACCTTAATAGATGCAATCAAGCGTCGGCGGCCTGGCGGCGCGGCGCGACCGCTTCCCGCGCGGGCGCTGGCGGCGTTTGCGGGGTGCGCTTCGTGCGGAGCAGGCGCATCCCGTTGAGGATCACGACCAGCACCGACAGCTCGTGGACGAACATCCCGCCCGCCATGTGGACCTCACCGAGCAGCACGCCCGCCAGCAGGCCCGTTACCGTCAGCAGGGCGATGACGACGTTCTGGCGAATGTTGCGCAGCGTGGCGCGCGAAAGCTCGATCGCCTCGGGGATCTTGTTCAGATCGTCGGCCATCAGCGCGATGTCGGCGGTTTCGAGCGCGACGTCCGTCCCGGCAGCACCCATCGCGATCCCGATGTTGGCGGCGGCCAGCGCGGGCGCGTCGTTGACGCCGTCGCCCACCATGGCGACGACGTGGCCCTCGGCTTGCAGGCGGCGGATGCGGTCGAGCTTGTCTTCGGGCAGCAGCCCGGCCTCGATCGCGTCGATGCCTACGGCGCGGCCGATCGCCTGCGCGGTGCGCGGATCGTCGCCGGTCAGCATCACGACCTTCAGCCCGTCGCGACGCAGCCGCTCGATGACCTGCGGCGCGCTGTCGCGAGGCACGTCCGCAATGCCCAGCACGCCGATCGCCCGGTCGTCCAGCGCGACCAGCACGGCGGTCTTGCCGGAAGCCTTCAGCGCGTCCATCCGTGCGTCCGCCGCCTCATCGACCGTGACGCCCAGCTCCGCCATCAGCGCGGGCGTGCCCACGGCGATCCGCTGGCCGTCCGCGTGCGCCACGATCCCGCGCCCCGGCAGGTTCTCGAACGTGTCTGGATGCGGGATCTCGCCCCACGCCTTTGCCTGCGCGACGACCGGCGCCCCGAGCGGATGCTCCGAGCTGGCTTCGGCGATCGCGGCGAGACGCAGAATCCGCTGTTGCTCAGGCGTGAACTCTCCGGTGGATGCCGCCTCTTCGCCCGGCGCGAGCGGGATCACGTCCGTCAGGTGCGGCGCGCCCTGGGTGATGGTGCCGGTCTTGTCGAGCGCCAGCGCGGTGATCTTGGCTGCGTTCTCCAGGTATTCGCCGCCTTTAATCAGGATGCCGCGCTTGGCTGCCTGCCCGATCCCGGCGACGACCGACACCGGCGTCGAGATGACCAGCGCGCCCGGGCAACCGATCACCAGCAGCGTCAGCGCCAGCGCGAGATCGCCGCTGATGACGTACGCGACCGCGCTGAGCAGGATGATCGCGGGGGTGTACCAGCGGGCAAAGCGCTCGATGAAGCGCTGCGTCGGCGCGCGCTCCTCCTGCGCTTCTTCCACGCGGCGGACGATGCGCGCCAGCGTGGTGTCGGCGCCGACGCCCGTCGCGCGGACGTGCAACAGCCCGTTCTGGCTGACGGTCCCGGCGAAGACGCGATCGCCCTCGCTCTTGTCGACTGGCAGCGATTCGCCGGTGATGGCGCTCTCGTTGATCGCCGCACGCCCGCTGATCACTTCCCCGTCGACCGGCACTTTGGCGCCCGGCTTGACCAGCACGGTTTCGCCTGGCGCGACCATGTGCGGCATCACCTCGACCTGCTGGCCGTCGCGCAGCACGATCGCGCTGGTGGGTGCCAGATCCAATAGCTCCTGTAAGGCACGGCGCGTGCGGCTCATGGTCCGCGCTTCGAGGTAGGCGCCCAGCATAAACAGGAAGG
>CBINGT010000469.1:0-3146 GCA_966250245.1 uncultured Anaerolineae bacterium | reverse complement strand
GCGTCGGCGCCATCGGCCGGCGGTGTCGTCTTCCGTCTCGATATTTTCCTGATCGGCTTTGCCGATGCGCCCTAGCTCCGCCTCGACCGAAACGCCATGCCCGTGCGCATACTCGACAACCTCGCGCGTGATGGCGATGTTCTCATCCAGCGGTTTGTCAGACGCATCGATCATCACCGACGTGAATCCGGCGGCGATCGCTTCCTGGATCACGCTGAAGTCGCGGGTGTGGTCGAGATGCAGCGTCACCGGCACGCGGATCCCCAGGTGGCGAAGCTGCTCGAAGAACACCGCGCCAAACTCAGCGGCGGTGACTTCATACCACCCGAACTCGTTTTGCGAGATCTGGACGATCACCGGCGATGACGTGCGCTGTGCGGCGCGCAACACCGGCGCGATCGCCGGGGTATAGCGCGGCGCGAACGACCCGACCGCGCACCCGACTTCGCGCGCGCGCTCGAGCATGGTCCGAAGCGTCAGCAAATTAGGTGCTCTCGTGAGCATGAGTTGCACTCTTATCCATCAGGCTATAAAACGCGTTGAGCGGCGTTTGCAGCGCAAGATATCCATCTTCATAGAGCCGGACGTGGCGTCGATGGCGCTCGTCATCCGGCTCGAACAATTCGGTGTTAACCGGCACCATCGCGTCGACCGCTTCGCTCGCATCGGCGAACAGCCCTGCGCCGATCCCCGCGATCATCGCCGCGCCGAGCAGCGTCACTTCCGAGACGGGCGCGACCTCGAACACGCAATCCGAGACATCCGCCTTGATCTGCATCCACAGTTTGTTGCGCGATCCCCCGCCCGCCGCCAGCGCGCGCTCGATCGGCGCGCCGGTCAACTGCTCGGCGGTGCGGCGGATCCGCTCCATCTCATAGGCCGTCCCCTGCAACACCGCCTTGAGCAGATCGATCTGGCGGTGGTGCGCTTCCAGGCCGATGAACGCGGCCCGCGCCGAGTGCCCGCGATTCAGCGACGACGACCCGCCGCCCAGCAGGTAAGGGTAGTACAGAATGTCGATCGGCGCTGCGTCGCCCTGCGCCAGCAGATCGTCAAGCTGCTGGTAGCTCATTTGCGGCGCGTCGAAGATCGTCCGCAGCCACTCGACCGACCCGCCAGACACCGATAGCCCGCCCAGCCAGTAGTAGCGCCCTGGCACCACATGGCACCCGAACGACAACCCAGACTCATAATCTTCGGCGGTCAGCGGGCGCGGCTCCAGCGTGCCGAGCAGCACTTCCGCCGTGCCCATCGAGTCGAACACCTTATGCGGCGTCACGGCGCCAATGCCGAGCGCCCCACAGATGTGATCGTGCCCCGCCACAGCGACCGGCACGCCGACCGGCAGGCCGCTGCGCGCGCTCCCCTCGGCGTGGACGCGCCCGGCCGGTTCCCCGCTGGACAGCGCGGGCGGGAACAGCCCCGGCGGCAGGCCGAGCGACTGGATCCACTCGTCGTCCCAGCGCCGCTGATCGATGCGGAACGCGAAGGTCCGCCCCGCCAGCGAATAGTCGGTCACAAATTCGCCCGTCAGCGCGTGGACGATGAAATCCGCCGCGGACAGCCACACCGTCCCGTTGAGCACCGCCGGATCGTGCTGCAGCAGCCACAACAGCTTCGCAAGGCTGACCTTCGAGCCGGGATGCAAGCCGGTCTTGCAGAAACGCGCGACCGGATCATCCTCGTTTGCCAGGAGGTCCGCTTGCGGTGCGGCCTGGGTATCGAACCAGGGGAAGACGTGCGTGCGCGGCTCGCCGGTGGCGCGATCGAGCAGCACGCCCGTCTCGGCCATGCTCGTCACACCCACCGCCGCGATCTGCCCCGGCGGCACGCCCTCAAGGGCCTCGCGTAACGCCTCGCAGACGGTATCGCGCAGCTCGTACGGGTCGTAATACGCCACGCCATCGGGGGTCACACGCGTCGGGGTAGGCCGGCTGGCGAGGCGCAACGCGGTTCCCGCGCTGTCGAACAGCCCGGCCTTACACGACGTCGTGCCGATATCCACGCTGGCAAGATTCATGCCGACAGCGCCGCTCTCACTCGCTCCATTGCCAATCGCGGACTGGTCAGAAACCGCTCGCGCAGATGCTCCGGCAGCCGGTCCAGCACGCGCGCCATCGACGCCTGCGCCAGCACGACCACGTCCACTTCCCCGGCGAACGCTTCCAGCGCCTCGGCTAGCAGCGTATCGTGTCCAGCGGGGTCGCCCGCCATCAACCGCTGATATGCAGAGTCGACCAGCCGCGACTTGATCGTGACGCTGCGCCCCTGCTCCGATGCTTTGGCGCGGATCAGGCGCTGCGTCGGCTCCAGCGTGGTCGGCAGCGTCGCCGCCACGCCGATCACGCCGCCCCGCGCGACAGCCGCTTCGGCCATCGCGTCGTCGATCCGCACCACCGGCACGCTGACCCGCTCGCGCATCCGCTCGGCCACCTCGCCCACCGACGAGCAAGCGCTCAGAATCGCGTCTGCGCCGACCTGCTCGGCGAACTCGGCGTAGTGCAGCAGCCGGTCTTCGACCTGCGACACGTCGCCGCCGTTGTCCCGAAGCTGCGGCAAGATCGAGTCGTCTACGAAGTTGACGACGTCCACGCCGGGCACCAACTCAGCCGCCAGTGCCTTCAGCGGCTCGACCGTCGCAGCCGTGGTGTGAATGATCGCCAGCCGTGTCATACCTGCTCTCGCTGCTTCCGATATGCCGCCCACGTCTCACGGATCAGGCGGTAGTCGTCTTCGGTGAGCGGCTCGCCCGTGCGGTCGATGTGCGTCGCAAAGTACAGCGCGGGCACGCCCATCACCGGTTGGAGTTTGACATACGAACGCCACATTGCAAGGTCCTTAATGGGCCAATTATCGGTGTCGATGATCACGCCGGGGCAGGCGATCTTGACCAGCCGCGCACGGTGCTGCATCGCGCTGTTGACGTCGGCGTTCATGTTGATGTCGTTCAGGCGGATCATATCGACGCAATCCGCCAGATACGGGTGCGGCGTGTGCGCCATCACCAGCGCATCCGGCTTGACCCGCTTCGACTCGTCGTAGATGATCCGCAGATAGCGGCGCATCAATTCCAGGCCCCATTCTCTGCCCTGGCGCTTCAGCCCTGGCCCGCTCGGAATGCGCGCCGTGAAGTCGATCTTGAAGCC
>CBINGT010000468.1:0-3162 GCA_966250245.1 uncultured Anaerolineae bacterium | reverse complement strand
ATGCCGCGCCATGAGCAGGCCGCCGTTCACATGGCGGACGGCTACTTCCGCGTGAAGGGGGAGCCGCTGGCCGTCTTTACGTCCATCGGCGCGGGGGCGTCGAACACCGCGATCGGGCTGGCGACGGCGTACGTCGATTCCGTACCGTTGCTGCTTCTGATCGGTGAGACGCACACCTACATGCGCGGGGTGGGCGTGTTGCAGGAGATCGAGCGGCAGTACTGGTCGGATATGCCGAAGATGCTGTACCCGACCGTCAAGCGCGCGTGGCACATCGATCGCGCCGGGCAGCTTCCGCGCGCGCTGGGGCAGGCGTTCAACGCGATGCGGACCGGACGGCCCGGGCCTACGCTGATCACCCTGCCGATGGATGTTCAGGCGGATTGCGCCGAGGTCCCAGACGGGATCGAGCCGCGCGCCCGGCGCCCGCACGACCGGCCCGCCGGGGATCCGGCGGCCGTGCAGCAAGCGGCGGAACTGCTGGTCGGCGCGCAACGGCCGGTGATCGTCGCAGGCGGCGGCGTGATCCTCTCCGCCGCGTGGGACGAGTTGAAGGCGCTGGCCGAGCACCTCGGCGCGTGCGTCGTCACGACCATGCAGGGAAAGAGCGCTTTCCCCGAAAATCACCCGCTCTACGCGTGGCACATGGGCGCCAACGGCACGACCTGTGGCAATGCCATGACCACCCGCGCCGATGTGATCCTGGCGGTCGGCGTGCGCTTCGCGGATAAAGCCGCTTGCTCTTACAAGCCGGGCGCCTCGTTCAACATCCCGCCGACGAAGCTGATCCATGTGGACATCGACCCGTTCGAGATCGGCAAGAACTATCCCGTCGCCGCCGGAATTGTGGGCGATGCGAAAGCGGTCCTCGGTGCGCTGGTCGAAGCGGTGCGTGGGATGATCCCGCCGCGCGACTGGCAATCAGCGCCGTACACCGCCGAGATCGCCGCGCTGGTCGCGGACTGGCGGGCGCAGAGCCGCGCGCTGCGCGAGTCGGATGCTGTGCCGGTCACGATGGGACGCGCGTTGAGTGAGCTTCGCGCCACGCTGCCGCCCAACGGAATCGTCTTCACATCGTCCGGCAACGTACAGGCGCAGGTCTTTCAGGAGATGCCGTTCACGCAGCCGCGCACCTACATCTCGGCGGGCGGCTTTAGCACGATGGGGTGGGCGTTCCCCGCTGCGATGGGCGCCAAGCTGGCTGCTCCCGACGCGCCGGTGGTTGCGCTGGCGGGCGATGGCGACTTCCTGATGACGATCCAGGAGCTGGCAACCGCCGTGCAATACAACATCCCGGTCGTGACGGTTGTGCTCAACAACCTGGGCTGGCAGGCGATCCGCGACCTGCAAACGCTGGCGTACGGCGAGGACGCGGTCTACGCCACGATGTTCGAGAGCGATCACGAGGCGATCACGCCGCACATCGCGGATGCCGCGCGAGCGTTCGGCGCGCATGCGGTCCGTATCTGTTGCCCGGACGAGGTCGGACCGGCGCTGAGCCATGCCTTGCGCCTGAACCGTCCGAGCGTGATCGAGATCATGGTGGATACGACGCTCGGCACGTCGGGCGGGCTGGCGCCGGGCTGGTGGGACGTGCCCGTGCCCTGCTATCTCACGGAGCGGCGAGCGGCTTACGAGCGGGAACGCAGCGACGAGCGCGTCTAGTGACGGAGAGCGAGCACGATGCACCATCATCCGGAATCCTTGATCTGCGACTTAGCTGAGATCGCACGTCAGATCCGGCTGGACGTGTTGGAGATGGTTTACCGGCGGAAGGCGGGGCATCCTGGCGGGTCGTTTTCCTGCGCTGAGATCCTGGCTGCGCTCTACTTCCACCAGCTCAAGATCGATCCCGCACGCCCCGACTGGCCCGCGCGTGACCGCTTCTTGCTCAGCAAAGGGCACGCGGCGGCGGCGCTGTACTCCGTGCTGGCGCGGCGCGGCTTCTTTCCGCTGGAAGACCTGGAACGCTGGGGCCACCTCGGCGCGCACCTGCAAGGTCACCCGGATCGGATCAAAACACCAGGCGTGGAAATGTCGTCCGGCTTTCTGGGGCACGGGCTATCGGTCGCCGTGGGGCTGGTGCTCGCCCAGCGGCTGAAGCCGCCACACTATCACACCTACGTTCTGATGAGCGACGGCTGCATGCAGTCGGGCGTGGCGTGGGAAGGCGCGCTTGCTGCGGCGAAGTATCGCACCAGCGAACTAACGGTCATCATGGACTACAACGACGTCCAGCTTGACGGTGCGGCGCACGACATCATGCCGTTGGAACCGCTGGTCGATAAGTGGCGCGCGTTCGGCTTCACCGTGCTGGAAATCAACGGGCACAACATACGGCAGATCCTCGAGGCACTCGACACGGCGCTTGAGATCCACAGCACGCCGACGGTCATTATCGCGCACACCACCAAAGGCAAAGGCGTCTCGTTCATGGAGAACTCCGCCAAGTGGCACGGCGCCGTACCCAACGACGAAGAGTTCGCGCTGGCGCAGGCAGAACTGAAAGGATACCGGGTATGAGCGAGATCCCGCAGCGACAGGCGTATGGCATGGCGCTGGCTGAATACGGTGACCTGAACCACGACGTAGTCGTGCTCGATGCGGACGTGTCGTCGTCTACGCTGACGAAGTATTTTGCGGACCGGCACCCGGATCGCTTCTTCAACCTGGGTGTAACCGAGGCGTCGATGGTGGATATCGGGGCAGGGCTGGCGCTGGGCGGCGCGATCCCGTTTGTCAACACGTTTGCCGCGCTGCTCACGCTCCGCGCTTGCGAGCAGATCCGCACCTGCGTTGCCTACGCGCAAACGAACGTCAAGCTGATCGGCGGCTACGCGGGGCTGTCGGACTACAAGGACGGGCCGACGCACTTCGCCACCAACGACGTTGCGCTGATGCGCGCCATGCCGAACCTCGTCGTCGTCGCGCCCTCGGACAACATCGAAGCGGCGCGCATGGTCCCCGCAATCGCGGAGTACGAGGGCCCGGTGTACATGCGGATCAGCCGCGCTGCTGTGCCGGATGTGTTCGACGAAACGCACACCATCACGCTCGGCAAAGGCGTGACGGTCCGACCAGGGGGAGACGTGACGATCATCGGCTCCGGGAGCATGGTCGGGCGTTGCGTGCTCGCCGCCGAAGCGCTCGCTCAGGAAAACA
>CBINGT010000467.1:0-3172 GCA_966250245.1 uncultured Anaerolineae bacterium | reverse complement strand
GCAGGTGCTTCTTGCCCTTCAGCCACTCGATCAGCCGCTCCTGCGAGCGATAGACCTCTTCCCACAGCGCGACCGGATCGTCCTGATCGACCTTGCAGGCGCGGAACAGGAAGTCAGTGTATTGCCGCAGCGACATCCCGGCGTTCTGCGCCAGCCCGAAGGACGGGAACTGCGTCGAGCAGCGACGGAGCGTCTTGTCTGCCTCGCGCCTCATCTGGATATTGATAATCTGGCTGAGGTACTTGGCGCGGGCCCGCTGGCGATCCGGCGGATACATGCCCAGCGCGCGCATGTTCTGCGGGCAGTCGATCCGGATGACGGCTTCGAAGGTTTCGTACGCCAGCGCGAGCATCGGGTTGATCGTCTCAAGCTGTTCGAGCGAGGCGCGCGACTCGAGCGCGATCTCGTTCTCCTGAGACATCATGATGTAGACGAACGGCAGCCCGCCCGCGTTGAACGCCTCTTCATACAACGCCTGCGCCAGCGGTTCGGCATCCGGGCTCATCGCGCGGATCAGCAGCCGCTCTCCTGGCTTTAGCGCGATTGAGTAATTGACCAGCACACTTGCGAGCTTTCTGATACGTGAGTCCATCGACGATAATTCCTTCCGATTGCGTCGTTTAGCGAATAGAAAGCGAACCCACGGAAACGCGGATTCGGTTTTCGACAAAGATGAGCAGATTCTCCCACACCGGCCAGACCTGTTGCACCCGGTCGTCGATTTCGGTGGGGGGCGTTTGCGCCAGCGTTTGCGCGATGCGCGTCATCAGTCGCAGCGCGCCGAGCGTCTCCCAGAAGGGGCGATCTGCGACGACGCCCGCCGCCGCCTCGTACGCTTCGATGAACTGGTCCGCCAGTGGCAGGCCATACACCGCCAGCGACGCGCTGCTATAGCCGACGTCCAGGCGTGGGTCGGCGAGCGCGGCATGCTCCCAGTCGAGCACCGCCACGATGCGCGTGCCCTCGGCAAGCACGCTATGCAGCGTGTAATCGCCGTGCGTGACGGTATGCGGCTGTTCCGGTGCGGACGCGGCGTTTCGCTCCAGCCAGTCGAGGATGCCGAGCAGCTCTGGATTGCCGAGCGACTCCACCTCTGCGGCAAGACTTTCGAGCAAGAAGCCACGTGGCTTGACCGGTAGATCGGGCATCTCGCTCCAGCGAATGGCATGCAGCCGCGCCAACATCTGCGCGAAGTCGATCCCCACGCGAGCGAAGAACGGGTGCGGCTGGCCTTCCACGCCGCGCCCTTCCGCGAACTCGCTGAGCACCAGCAAAAAGCGCGTGTGATAGCTCCAACCGAGATAGTAAACATCCGGCACGCAGAAGTTCACCGCACGCAGAGCTTGCTGCGCGGTGAAGGCGGCGAATCCGCGTGACTGGTGCAGCGGCGGATAGCGGCGCAGCATAACGCGCGGAGGAAGCTCCAGGTCGTCGAGCGCGAACGCCAGCGTGTGCGATGCGCTGCCGACAGGGAGCGGGATGGCGGTCATCGGGGCGCTGCGGCCAAAAGCCAGTTGCAGGATAGTCTCGATCTCGGACGGTGGATACTCGCTCATGCCAGGTTACTCAAACGGTTGGGGCGGGCGGCTCGGCGAGCGCCTGGTCGATAGCGGCGAGAAGCTCTTCCATCCCCGCGATACGCGTCGGCGCTTCGGCCATGAACGCTAGCCCGTCGCGGATGGTGGCGAGCAACCCTGGCTCGGGATGGTTCTCGCGCACGAACTGAATCTGGCGCAGCGCCTCGTCCCGCTTCCCGAGCGCGACCAGGGCTTGCGCGAAGTCGGCCCGCGCCCAGTTGTCGAGCGGGTTCATGTCGAGCTTGAGGCGCGCTGCATCGTGCACGCGCTGGAAGTACTGCCGCGCCTCGTCCAGCTTGCCCTCGTGCCAGAACAGGCTGGCGAGGTTGATCAGCGGGTATGACGACGTGGGCGTGACGCGCGTCGCCTGCAGGTACGCTTCGATCGCGTCCTCATAGCGGCCCTGGCGCCGGTACAGCCCGCCCAGCGAGCCGTAGTACGACTCGCCCTCGGCGTCGGTCAGGTGCGGGTCGAGCTTGAGCGCCGCCAACAAGCGCATCTCGGCTTCGGACCAGAAGGCGTTGCGCTCCGCACGGTTCTCATCCCCGCTCAGGCTGTCCCCCTTGCGGCGCAGCGCCAGCCCCAGCGCCGCGATCGCGGGCGCGAAGCCGCCTTCCTGAGCGAGCGATTTCTCGAGATGCTGGATGGCGCGGTCGTATTCTTTGCGCAGGGAGTAAAGGTAGCCAAGCAGGTAGTTCACCGCGTAGTTGTCCGGCTCGTCTTTCTCGGCGTCGTGCAGGATGTTGAGCGCGCTGGCGTGGTTGTGCGCGCGGACCTGCTGCTCTGCCAGGACGAGGTTGTTCAGCAGGCGGAACGAGCGATCGGCGCGCTGGCGGGCTTCATCGATCTCGCGCTGGGTGTCCTCAAGCGCCCGGTCCAGCTTGCTGCCGACATCTTCTTCGAGCTTGGCTAGCGCGGCTTCCCGCTCGGCGAGGAGCTTTTGCGTAGCGGCGTTCTCAGCGCGGATCGCGGCGATCTGATCCTGCACGCTGTTGCGCAGCATCCACGCGCCGAGCGCAATCATCACACCGAGCACCACGGACGCGCCCTCAAGAACGCTGAGCACGCTGTCGGCAAAGTTGACTGCGTCGTTGGCGCGTTCCAGCAGGGCGGTTGCGTCGCCGGGTGACATTTCTTCGCTGACGACAATCACCGAGCGACGATCTGCCTGCCACGCCAGGAACAGCGCGCCCGCCGCCAGCGCGACCGCGAGCAGCGGCAACAGGTCGGCTACTAGCGCCCACCAGGAGCGCGGACGATCGCTTGCGGTTCCGCTGGACACTGGACTGCTTCCTTTCCCCCTGGCAGAGTGCGCCGCCTGCCCGGAAACAGGTCGACGGCCCTCAGCCGCGCCGACTGGCTACTGTTAAGGATACGCCGGGGCAGGCGATCTGCAAAGTTTCGGCGCGCGGCAACGGCGCTCATTCTCGCCAACTTTCGCGTAGAATAGGAATACAGCGCAACGCTCGCCGGGCGCGGCACGGTTGCATTCCGCACCGGACCGCACGACAATCAAACCGACGGCCGTGATCGCGGCCGTCGATCATCCACCGCCGACCAAGCGCAAGGGAAACCCCATGACGCAAGGCTCGCCC
>CBINGT010000466.1:0-3176 GCA_966250245.1 uncultured Anaerolineae bacterium | reverse complement strand
TTTATGATCGCCCTGTTGCAAACTGCCAGAGAGAGGACATTGCTGATGCACTCTGCTACCCCTCTCCCCGACGAACGCGCTGCCGAACGCGCGCCTGCCCTCGAACTCATTGGACTCACGAAAACCTTTGGCCCCACCGTCGCGGTCGATCACGTTAATCTGACCGTTCCGGCTGGCTCATTCTTCGGGCTGGTCGGGCCGAACGGCGCCGGGAAGACGACCGCGCTCTCGATGGCGGTCGGACTGCTGCGCCCCGACGCGGGCACCGCGCGCACGTTCGGCGTGGACGTGTGGGCCGATCCGGTCCGCGCCAAGGAACTGCTCGGCGTGCTGCCGGACGGCCTGTCCGTGCCGGAGCGTCTGACCGGACGCGAGCTGCTGATGTACCTGGGACTGCTGCGCGGCATGGACCGCGAAACGGTCGAGGCGCGCACCCAATCGCTGCTCGAAGTGCTCGGGCTGGACACCGCCGAGCGCACCCTGCTCATCCAGTATTCGGCCGGGATGCGCAAGAAGATCGGGCTGGCGACCGCGATGCTGCACAATCCGCGCCTGCTGGTGCTGGACGAGCCGTTTGAGGCGGTCGACCCGGTGTCCGCATACACGGTGCGGAAGATCCTGGATCAGTTTGTCGCCAGCGGCGGCTCGGTGATCATGTCGAGTCATGTCATGGCGCTGGTCGAGCAAATCTGCGACCACGTGGCGATCATCGCGTCGGGGCGCGTGCTGGCGACCGGCTCGCTCGACGAAGTGCGGAACGGGCGCGATCTCGAAGCCGCGTTCATAGACCTGGTTGGCCTGCACGACATCGGCGAGGGATTGCCATGGCTGTCCTGACGCGCACGCTCATCCGCATGAGCCTCGCCACGCAGCGTCACGGCTGGCGCGGGGCGATCCGCTTCTGGACGGTCGTCGGGCTGGCGCTGGCGATCGGCACGCTGGCTCTGGTGTCGCTCGACGCGGGGCGCGCCGTGAAGACCGACCTGCTGAGCGGCGCGCTGACGGCGTGGACGCTGGCGCTGGCGCTTGGCCCGGTCTTTGGTGGAGGCGGGCGCGGCATCCGGCCGGAACATTTCGCGCTGCTGCCAATCCCGCCCCGGCGGCTGGCGATCGGGCTGCTTGGCGCGGCGCTGGTCGGCGCCGGACCCCTAGTCGGCCTGCTGGCGTTCGCGTCGCTGGCGGTGTACGGCTTCACCCTGGGCGCTGGACCGGGGCTGGCGGGCATCGTGGCGACGCTGCTCCAATGGCTGCTGGCGGTGTTGCTGGCGCGGCTGGTGCACGGGCTGATGGGCGCGGCGATGCAAACCCGCCTCGGGATGGAGCTGGTCGGCTTCCAGTTCGGGCTGCTGTTCGCGCTGCTGAGCGTCGGATGGTTCGTCATCCAGCCGGTGGTTTTACAGACGCACCAGTTGCTCACGGAAGGCTGGCCGCCGCTGCTCTCGTCGCTGCTGCGCGCGCTGCCGACAGGATGGGGCGTCTCGGCGGTGGACGCGGCCGCGCGCGGCGCGTGGGGCGTCACCCTGGCGGCGTTGGCCGGCCTGATCGTCTTGATCGCGGTGTTGCTGGCCGGATGGGGCGAGCTTCTGGTGCAACGAGCCCGCTCCCGCTCGACCGGCTACACGCTGCGCTCTGGCGCGCCCGCGAGGCTGTTTCGCCGCCTGCCTGCCACGCCGCTCGGCGCGGTGATCGCCAAAGAACTGCTTAGTTGGTCCCGCGACCCCTGGCGCGCGCTCGAGGTGCGCGTCGCGGCGTGGACGGGTCTGCTGGTCGGCGTGATCCCGCTGCTGATCGGCTGGCGCGACATTCTGCCATTTGTGGGGATGGTCGTCGTGGTGATGGGCGGCGCGGTGTCCGCCAACCTTTATGCTCTGGACGGCAGCGCCCTGTGGCAAACGTTGCTGACGCCGGGCGCGGCGCGCCATGACGTGCGCGGACGGCAGATCGCGTGGCTGCTGCTGTTCGGTCCGCTGGCGCTCGGCGCGACGGTGATCTTCACGGCGCTGAGCGGCGCATCGTGGGCGTGGCCGCTGGTCCTCTCGCTGACGCTCGCCACGCTCGGCGGCGCGGCGGGGTTGATGGTCTACTTCGCGGTGAACTTTCCCTCGCCCGGCGTGGACCCGCACCTGCGCCGCAACCCGATGGACTCGTCCGGCGACACCACCGGCGAGGCGTTCGCGATGCTGTTCCTGGTGTCGCTGACGGCCGTGCCCGCGCTGGTGGTCGTGCTGCAGGGCATGGCAAGCGAGAGCGCCGCGCTCCAATGGGCGGGCGTACCGGTTGCGCTGCTGACGGGCGGCCTGCTAGCGTGGGGACTGGGGCGTGTCGCAGCGGACCGTCTGGAGCGCACCGGGCCGGAGCTGCTCAGTCGCTTGCAGAAGGGCGCCACGCCTCAGGCGCCGGGGGAGCGGACGGTGAGCGTGCTCGACCGGGCGTGGAAGGCGCTTCCGGCGAGCAAGCGGCTGGTCGTGCGGCTCTGCTATGGGATAGCGTGGCTGCCGCTCTTTCCGCAGGGGTTGGCGCCGCTGGTATTCAAGCTGGCAGGTCTCGACGTGAAAAGCTGGTTCCTGGCGCTGTACCTTCCGGCGGAATACCAGTGGCCGGTGATCCTCGGGATGATCGCGCTGGGCGTGGTGCTGATGGCGATCCCGACCGCGATTCTGCGCCAGGCGGTGCAGGATCAGCGCCGACGGGACAGAGCCGCCGCCGAGCAGCAATACAGGTGGTCGCCGGAAAACCTGCTTGAAGGCGGGGAGTAGGGAATAGGGAGTGGGGAGTAGGGGAAAGCGGTTCGATCAGCCGGGCGCGCATGTTACGCGCTCTCGTAGGGGCGGAGCTTGCTCCGCCCGCTTTAAGCCCCCCATCCCCATCCCCTGCCCCCAACCCCAGAACGAGGGAAGGGGAGCCAGTTGCTGGCGCGCTCTTTTCCTTCCCTCCTTGTGGGGGAAGGAAGGCCGAGCGAAGGTCGGAAGGATGGGGGGAAGAGGGGACGACAAAGGGCGATGCTTGCATCGCCCCTACAGATGCATCGAACCCGGCATTGCTTCCAGGGGCGGTTTTGCTTTTCGCTAACCGCTAACGGCTAACCGCTAACCGCTGACTTTCAGCGTCAAACTCACCGGGCAGTGATCCGACCCCTGCACGTCAGGGTGAATCGCCGCGTCGATGACCCGGTCCCG
>CBINGT010000465.1:0-3203 GCA_966250245.1 uncultured Anaerolineae bacterium | reverse complement strand
CGCGACGATGCTTGGCCTGATCTGAGCGACCACCGACACACACTATCGCACAGCGCTACACGCAACGTAAACACAATCCGCCGAGATTTCGCTTCGCCTTTGCGGTTGCGATCCTGCGCCGTTCCCGGCTGGCTTCTCTGCTCCCCGTATCGCCACACGCGAGTCATTCTGCAAAAATCTAAACAGGGATATTCCGACTGGAATGAGGGATGGGGCGAGATGGAGTCACGCGTAAGCCTGGGACGCATCTGGGGCATCCCGATCGGGCTACATACAAGCTGGTTCATTATCTTCCTGCTGCTGACGTTCTCGCTGGCGGTGGGGTATTTCCCAAACGAGTATGACAATCTTTCGGCGCCAGCGGCGTGGCTGCTGGGCGCCATCACGAGCATCCTGTTCTTCGGCTCGGTGCTGGCGCACGAGCTCGCGCACGCCTGGGTCGCGCTGCGGAACGGCATCCCGGTGCGCTCGATCACGCTGTTCATCTTCGGCGGCGTGGCGCAGATCGAGCGCGAGCCGCACACGCCCGGCGCCGAGTTCCGCATCGCGATCGCCGGTCCGGTGATGAGCCTGGCGCTGGCCGGTCTGTTCTACGGGCTGTACCAGATCGACCAGCCTATCGCGTACCTCGCCGCGCCGAGCATCTACCTGGCGCGCATCAACCTGATCCTCGGGCTGTTCAACATGATCCCCGGCTTTCCGCTGGATGGGGGTCGCGTGCTGCGCGCCATCGTCTGGAAGTTCACCGGCAACCTGCGTCGCGCGACGCGCATCGCGGCGGGCGTCGGGCAGCTTGTGGCGTTCGGGTTTATGGCATGGGGCGTGTTGATGTTATTGAGCGGGCAGTTGTTCAACGGGCTGTGGATCATGTTCATCGGCTGGTTCCTGCAAAACGCCGCGGTAAGCGTCGTCGCTCAGTCAGACATCCGCGAAGCTTTGCAGGGCGTCACTGTCGGGGAGTTGATGAGCCGCGACTGCCTGCTGATCCCGCGCGACCAGCCGCTGAGCGACCTGGTGCACAACCGCATCCTGCGCGGCGGCAACCGCTGTTTTATGGTTGGCAGCGGCGATCATATGGACGGGATGCTGACGCTGCGTGACGTCGCCGCCGTGCCGCAAAGCGAGTGGGATCGCCTGACCGCAGGTGAGGTGATGATCCCGTGGAGCGACCTGTCTCGCGTCGCCCCGCGCACTGACCTATACGAAGCGCTGCGCCAGATGGACGAGAAGAACGTCGCGCAGCTTCCGGTGGTCGAGGGGAACCAGCTTGTCGGCGTGCTGACGCGCGAGCAGGTGCTACGCTACGTGCGAATGCGCTCGCAACTCGGCGTGTAACCGGCGTCTCGGTTGCGGAATCCCCGGCGGTTTCATATAATCCAGGCTCAATACCGCGCCAGTGGTGGGGCCGCCACAGCATGTCCGTCGTAGATGATGTCAAGTCTCGACTCGACCTGGTCGAAGTCATATCTGGCTATGTGAATCTGCAAAAAGCGGGTCACAACTACAAGGCGCTGTGTCCCTTCCACCAGGAGCGCACCCCCTCGTTCGTCGTCTTTCCGGATACTCAAACCTGGCGCTGCTTCGGCGCTTGCGGCGAAGGCGGCGACGTGTTCTCCTTCGTCATGAAGGCCGAAGGGTGGGATTTTTCCGAGGCGCTGCGCGAGCTGGCCAAGCGCGCGGGCGTCGAGCTTAAGCCACTCACTCCACAGCAGGTCGACCAGCAGGAAGCCGCCGAGCGCCTGCTCCGCATCGTGCAGGAAGCAGCCGATTTCTATCACGATCGCCTGTTGAACGGGCGCGACGCCGAGATCGCCCGCGAATACCTGCGCAAGCGTGGCCTGAGCCAGGAGACGATCGAAGCATTCCAGATCGGCTATGCTCCGAACGACTGGCGCGCGGCGATGCAGCACCTTCAAATGCTCGGCTACGCGACCGAGGACATCCTCGAAGCCGGGATCGCGACCCACAACGAGGAAAAAAACACCACCTACGACCGGTTTCGCCACCGGCTGATGATCCCGATCCGCGATGGGCGCGGGCAGACGGTCGGGTTTGGGGCGCGCGCCCTCGACCCGAACGAGCGCGCGAAATACATCAACTCACCGCAGGGGCCGCTGTTCGACAAAAGCTCGATCCTGTTCGGCCTGGACCGCGCGCGCCGCGCGATCCGCGAGACGGAAACGGCGGTCATCGTCGAAGGCTACATGGACGTCATGCAGGCGCACCAGGCGGGGTTTGAGAACGTCGTCGCCCAGATGGGAACCGCGCTGACTGAGTCCCAGCTTCGCCAGCTTGACAAGTACGCCAGCCGTCTGGTGCTGGCGCTGGACCCCGACGCCGCGGGGCAAAACGCCATGATGCGCGGCCTGGACGTCGCCCGCCAGACGCTCGACGGCGAGCAGACGGTCACTTTTGATCCGCGTGGCATGATGCGTTACACTGGCATTCTGGAGATGGATATTCGCGTGATCACGTTGCCCGAGGGCCAAGACCCGGACGACCTGATCCGCGAAGACCCGGATGCCTGGCGCGCGCTCATCGAGCGGGCGATGCCGGTGGCGGATTTCGTGATCCGCCAGGGGACGGCGCACCTGAGCGCGAACGCATCCATCCAAGAGCGGGAAGCGGCCGCCCGGGAGCTGTTGCCGATTCTGACGGCAACCGAGAGCGATCTTCAACGCAGCGGCAACATCCAGGCGCTGGCGCGAGAGCTTCGCCTGGACGAGCGTGTGCTGATCGCGTGGACGCAGCGCCGCCAGCAAACCGGACGGCGCGTCCGCCCGACCCTGCGCGAGCAGCGGCGGCTGGCCGATAAGCCCATCCCGCCGCAAGTGTCGAGCGCGCCGCCGGGGCAGTCAGAGCGGCGCGAGGGCTTTTGCCTGAGCTTGCTGCTTCAGCAACCCGCGTGGCTTTTTCTGGCAAACCGGCGCCTGCGCGAGCTTAAGAACGGTAGGGGCGATCTTGGGAATGCGCTGGGGCCGCTGTGCGCCGAGGACTTTGGCCGCGCAGACTATCAGGCGCTGTTTCGGGCGATCGAGGGATGGCTGTACGAGGATGCAGAACCGCTGCTGACCTACCTGTACCGCACGCTGCCATCGGAGCTACTCGCGTTGGTGGAAGAGCTTCGCCAGTCCGAGCTCGAGCGCCTCGAAAAGCAGCTTCCAGGTATGCTCGCGGTCGATCTGAAATCGCATATAAAGGAA
>CBINGT010000464.1:0-3206 GCA_966250245.1 uncultured Anaerolineae bacterium | reverse complement strand
AAGGCGCTCCCTTTTTTGTCAGTCGACAAACTTGTACATCGGGTTTGCTAATCGCTGATCGCTGAGGAAGCCCCCATGCATGAGCTTATCCTGCTGGTAGACGACGAGCCGCACATCATCGAGCTGGCGCGGCTGTATCTGGAGCAGGAAGGTTTCCGTGTAGACAGCGCGGGCGATGGCATCACGGCGCTGGAACGCGTGCGCGAGCAGCCGCCCGACCTCATGGTGCTCGACCTGATGCTACCTGGGCTGGACGGGTGGGAAGTCTGCAAGCGGATCCGCGCCGAGTCGGACTTGCCGATCCTGATGCTGACCGCGCGCGACGAGGACATCGACAAGATCGTCGGGCTGGAACTGGGCGCGGACGACTACATGACCAAGCCCTTTAACCCCCGCGAGCTGGTTGCGCGCGTCAAGGCTATTCTGCGGCGAGCCGGTCCGCGCCGCGCCGGAGACGGCCCACCGCTGAGGGTTGGGAATCTGGTGATCGACCCGGCGCGGCATCTGGTGACGGTGGACGGGCGGCCGGTCGATCTGCGCGCCAAAGAGTTCGACCTGCTGTTAGCGCTGGCTGAGAACAAGGAGATCGTGCTCAGCCGGGAAAAACTGCTCGATCTGGTGTGGGGCTTTGACTTCGACGGGCAGACGCGCACGGTCGATGTGCACGTCGCGAACCTGCGGCATAAGCTCGCCGGCTCCACCGCACAGATCGAGACGGTATGGGGCGTCGGGTACAAGCTGACGGTGGGGTGAGTGCAGCGGTTAGCAGTTAGCGGTTAGCGATTAGCGAAAGGCAAAAGCTGGACGCTAGCCGCTCGAAAGTAATGAGCGTATCGTGGCGGCGAGCAGACCCTCACCCCTGGCCCCTCTCCGTAAACGGAGAGAGGAAAAGGGGCCGGGGGTTAAGGGGTGAGGTTTCCCCGGTAAGCACGGAACCCGCGTTGATCGATTGGAGTGTGCTTCTATCTGAGCGAATTGTCGCCAGATAACAAAATGTTTACAGTCGGAGCGTAAGCTGAATGTGATCTGAACGTGAGCTGTTTGAGCGTGGTGGCTGACGTATGAGTTTACGCTCCCGGTTGCTGGTGTCGTATGTTGTGATCTTGCTGGTCACGCTGACGCTGGTCGGTGTGATGCTGGTCGTGTTCCTGCGGTCGCGCCCGGTGCCAACCGGACCGCTCGTTCAGGACCTCACCACAACGCTGCTCGACATTGGCGTGCGGAGCCTCGGCGAGGTGTCGATCCTGACGCCGGAAGGCCAGCGCCAGGCTGAGATCATCAGCTTCCTGAACGAAGAAGCACTGCTCTCGGACAAGCGCCTGATGATCCTCACCTCCGACGAGCGCGTGGTCTACGATTCCGCCGGGGGATATCCGCAAAACAGCATTGTGAACACGGTCGAGCGCGAGGTGTTGCTTTCGGCGGGCACCCGGCCGCGCACGGTGATCACCCAGGGACGGTTTCGCGACCCGGACGGCAGCGAGTGGATATACGTCTCGCAGATGCTGATGCGCCGGGGCGTGCAAGGTCCGGCGGTGACCGTCGCCGCGCCGGTGCCGCGCCCCTCGCTGCAACAGGTCTTCCAGGCTTTCGGCAACACGTTCTTCACGCCGCTGTTGCGAGCGGCAGCGGTCGCGCTTCTGGCGGCGCTGGCGCTCTCCGTGCTGATTTCGCGCTCCGTCGCGCGGCCGCTTCAGGAGATCAGCCGGGTGGCGCGGCGGCTGGCGGACGGCGACACCAGCCAGCGCGCCCCCGTCAGCGGGCCGCCTGAGGTCCGCGCGATGGCCGAGTCGTTCAACGACATGGCGGCGAAGGTTGCGGCGACGCAGCAGGCGCAGCGCGACTTTCTGGCGAACGTCTCCCACGATCTCCGCACGCCGCTGACCAGCATCCAGGGCTTTTCGCAGGCGATTGTGGACGGCGTGGCGTCCGATCCCGAGTCCGCACGGCGCGCTGCGCAAATCATCCACGACGAGACGGGGCGGCTGCATCGCATGGTCGAAAGCCTGCTCGATCTGGCGCGGCTGGAAGCGGGCAGCGTCACGCTGGAGCGTCGGCCAGTGCAGATCGACGCGATCGTGCGCCGCGTGGCCGACAGCATGGCCGTGCGCGCCAAAGAGCAGGGCGTCACGCTGCGGACCGAGCTTCCCGGCGAACTGCCGCCTGTCAGCGGGGATGGCGACCGACTGGCGCAGGTGTTCACCAATCTGATCGATAATGCGCTAGGTTATACGCCCCTGGGCGGCAGCGTGACGCTTCGTGCGCAGCGGGCAGATGGCGGGCTGGCGGTCGCCGTGCAGGATACCGGCGTCGGCATTCCTCCCGACGAACTCTCCCGCATCTTCGAGCGCTTTTATCAGGTCGACAAGAGCCGCCAGCGTAGTGCCGCGCGCCGTGGAACCGGCTTAGGGCTGGCGATTGCGCGGGAGATCATCGAGGCTCATGGCGGCAAGATTTCCGCAACCAGCACGCCCGGCGAGGGCACGACGTTCACCGTCTGGCTGCCTGTCTCCCAATAATTGTCGAAAAATATCCAAAGCATGACCATAGTATCTGGACGTGCGCGGTATTCGCGAATATCGTACACTTAGGCGCAAAGTGTCTGGAACGGGAGGGGGCCCCATGCCACACGTCATAACGCGCGCACGGCGCTGGCAAGTCGTGGCCGGGCTGATCTTGCTGGCGACGCTGGTGGCAGGCTGTGGAGAGGCAACCGACGGCGCAGGCCGCTCGGCGGCGAAGGATGACTCCCTGCCTGTGACCGAGCGGCTGGCGCGCTATCACGAATCGCTGTTAGCGGAAACAAACTGGCTGTGGGCAAACATGCTCCACGCGCAGAGCAATCCCCGGCCAGACGCGCGGCAATGCGAGCGCCCGAACTTCGATCACCATCCGGTGTCGCTGAGCGAGAGCGAGCGCCAGCAGGATTCGGCGGTTGCCACGTTGGAGCAGCTTGACTATGCCGATCTGCTGATCACCCAGGCGCGTGGCGAGTGGGACCGTCACTGTCGCGGCGAAGTCCCCAGCGCAAACGCCGCCGCATACCTGCAATCCCGCCTGGAACCGGCGTACGGCGCGCTGGAACGCGCGAAGGCCGGGATCGAAGCGCGGCGGCAGTCCGAGGCGCGCGGCCGCTAGCGCCCGATGATCGTCAGGTCGCGCGGGAAGGTCGTCAGGCTTTCGGCGCCGTCCTCGGTGATCACCAT
>CBINGT010000463.1:0-3216 GCA_966250245.1 uncultured Anaerolineae bacterium | reverse complement strand
TGTGAACGTCGGCGCGGCGAGCGTGGACGAGGTCGCGTTGCTGCCGCGCGCCGTCGAGATGGTGCAGGACGTGGTCGATCTGCCGGTGTGCATCGACTCGGCCAATCCTGAGGCGTTGCGCGCGGCGCTGACGGTGGTCAAGGGCAGAGCGCTGGTGAACTCGGTCAACGGGGAGCGCGCCAAGCTCGACGCCGTGCTGCCGGTGGTGGCGGAGTATGGCGCGGCTGTGATCGCGCTGGTGATGGACGACAATGGCATCCCCGACACGCCGGAAAAGCGGCTGAAGGTCGCGGAAGCGATCCTCGCGGCGGCTAGCCAGCACGGGATCGCGCCGGAAGATGTGATTTTCGACCCGCTGGTGCTGGCAGTGGGCGCCGATCACCGCGCCGGGGCGGTGACGCTCGAAACCGCGCGCCTGATCCGCACCGAACTGGGCGCTAACATGACGGCGGGCGCCAGCAACGCGTCTCACGGCATGCCCGATCGCGAACTGCTCAATACCGTATTTCTGGCGTTGCTGATCGAAGCGGGCGTCAATGCGCCGATCTGCAACCCGCTGAAAAACGGCCTCGCGGTGCGTGCGGTGGATCTGATGCTTGGTCTGGACGAGTGGGGCATGGGCTATATCCAGGCGTATCGCGCCGCGCAGAAAGCGGCCGCCGAGTAGCCGGAACGGTTCCCAGACTGCACGACGAAAAAGGAGCGCGCGGGCGCTCCTTTTTCTTTCACCGGCTTATATCGGGTTGATCGCCTGGATGATCAGGTACATCACGGCGCCCAGCGCGGCGACGGTCGGGATCGTCAGGAACCACGACAGCACAATATTGCTGACCACGCCCCAACGGACCATCTGCACGCGGTCCGCCGTGCCCGCGCCTACGATCGAAGAACTAATGACGTGCGTGGTGCTGACCGGCCCGCCGAGCACGGCCGCTCCCGCGATCACCGCGCTCGCAGCGGCCTGCGCGCCGAAGCCATGCACTGGGCGGACGCGAAAGAACTTCATGCCGAGCGTACGGATCACGCGCCAGCCGCCGAACAGCGTGCCCAGCGCAATCACCGCCGCGCTAGAGACAACGACCCAGAACGGCACGTAGAAGCTGCTGATCGCGCCGGTCGATACCAACCCGAGCGCAATGATGCCCATCGTCTTCTGCGCGTCGTTGCCGCCGTGCGCAACTGCCAGCCCGAACGCGGTGACGAGCTCCCCACGCTTAAACCAGATGTTGGCGCGCGGCGTCGCCCCTCGGGCCAGGAAGTAGGACAGCTTGACCATGTAGTAGCCTGCCACCATGCCGAGGATCGGCGAGATGAACAGCGCGGCGACCACTTTCAGCAGCCCGTTCAACTGGATGGCGTCGAAGCCAAAGCCTGCGATCGCCGGGCCGACCATCCCGCCGACCAACGCGTGCGAGGTGCTGGTGGGCACGCCGAGCGCCAGCGTCGCGGCATTCCAGACGATGGCCGAGAGCAGCGCCGCGTAGACCACGTTGAGCGTCATGGCCTGCTGCGCGATCACCTCGCCACCGATGGTCTGCGCCACGGCCACGCCAAAGAGAAATGGCCCGATGCTTTCGCCGATGGCGGCCATGATCAGCGTGCGGCGAGGAGATAGGGCGCGCGTGGAAATGACCAACGCAACGACATTCGCAGAATCGGAACGACCAGTAATAAAACCGAGAATGAGCGCGATCGCGGTGAAGATGATCGCCTCGAGTGGGAGAGATGGCATGAAGTCCTCGCTTGATGGAGCAAGCGCACGGTCTGGCGGAGTCGCGCGGGCCCAGACCGTGTAAGGCCACACAGGCTGGTTGCAAAGCGCCCCTATTGTACACAATGACAGGCGAAATGGCAGGCGCGATCCGGCGTGAAGGCGGCAAAGCTCTGGTCGATCGGCTATATTTGCCGGATGGGTGTAATCCAGTTGAAAGGGGTATTTCCGTGATGGTACGCCGCGTTTGGCTGGCAGGGCTAAGCCTGACGCTGCTTGGTCTGATCGCCGCGATTACGACGGCCGAGGGCGTGCTGGCGCCTGCCTCGGCGCAGCAGCCAGAAACCACGCCGACTGCTTTCGTGGAGCCGGAAGGCTGCCAGGAGCCGCCCAACGACATGACGCGCCACTGGGTCAGCGTCGGCTATTTCAACGCGCGGACGCTCGCCATGCTCGACCACGCGCAGGCGCTCTACGACGCGCAGGGTGGGGTGATCGATCTGCGCGTTGCGCTGACGCAGGGAAGCTACACCGGCGGGGCGCTGGCGGCGAGCTTCGGCACGCACGACGGCGGTGGGGCGGTTGACCTGTCGGTGCGCGATCCGGTAACGTGGGAAGTGCTGTATGACGAGATCGAGCCGCTGATCCGGGCGCTGCGGGTGGCCGGGTTTGCCGCGTGGCTGCGCGATACGGGCGACCTTTATCCGAATTCCCCGATCCACATCCACGCGATCGCGATCGGCGATCCGGAGCTTTCGGAGATGGCGCGCGCGCAAGTCGACGGGACGTTCGGCTATCTGCGCGGGTTTGACGGGCTGCCCCGGCGCGACGGGATCCCGGTGGCGGACCGGCACGGCGGGCCGGTGATCTGCCAGTGGATGCTCGACGCGGGCTTCCGCGACATGCGCGGCGAGCGCAATCCGCTGCCGACGCCGGGCGGGACGTCGGTCGCGGTGACGGACCTGCCGTGAACGCGGCGCGCTGGTGGGCGGTGTTCCGGCGCAACGGCGAGGGGGGTGATGCCGGGTTGCGCACGCAGATTGTGGCGTTTACGCTGGCGCGCCTCGTGCTGAATACCGGGCACCGCATGGTGTATCCCTTCCTTCCGGCGATTGCGCGCGGCGTGGGCGTCCCGCTGGAAACGGCTGCGCTCGCGGTGACGGCACGCGCCGCGCTCGGCGTGATCGGCCCGCTGTTTGGCTCGCTGGCGGACACGCGCGGGCGGCGGATCGCGTCGCTGGTGGGGCTGGGGCTGTTCGCGCTGGGGATGGCGCTCGTCGCGGTGTGGCCGACGTACCCCGCGCTGGTCGCTGGATTGCTGCTCGCAAGCGCCGCGAAACTGATCTTCGACCCGGCGATGCAGGCGTATGTCGGGGATCGCGTGCCCTACGCTCGTCGCGGGCGGGCGCTGGCGGTGACCGAGCTAAGCTGGTCGTTCGCGTTTCTGCTAGGCATGCCGCTGATTGGCTGGCTGATGTCGCGCAGCGGAAGCTGGCGCGCGCCGC
>CBINGT010000462.1:0-3223 GCA_966250245.1 uncultured Anaerolineae bacterium | reverse complement strand
CCGGTTGTGCTGCTGGTCGGCAACCACGACCTGCCGATGATCGAGAAGCGCGCGTCGAGCATCGAGATTTACCAGACGCTCAACGTGCCGAACACCGTTCTGGGGCGCGATTACGAGGTTCACAAGATCGCGACCAAGCGCGGTGAGGTGCTGGTCGCCACGGCGCCGTATCCGGTCCGCAGCCTGCTGCGCGACGCCGACACGCCGCACATCGGGACGATCGCGGAGATCGATCAGGCGCTTGCGCACCAGCTTGACCGCACGCTGCGCAAGCTGGCGGACGAGGTCTCCGGATCGGACCTGCCGCGCGTGCTGACCGGCCACTTCAGCGTGACGGGCGCGCAGCTTGGCAGCGAGCGCAGTATTATGCTCGGCCGCGACGTGATGGTGATGCTCAGCACGGTCGCCGATCCGGCCTGGGATTACGTCGCGCTGGGGCACATCCACCGCCACCAGTGTCTGACACAGGGGCGCGAGGGCGTGCCGCCGGTCGTGTACAGCGGCAGCCTGGAACGGATCGACTTCGGCGAGGAAACCGACGACAAGGGCTTCTGCTGGGTGGAGCTTTCGCGCGGGGCGACAACGTGGCAGTTTATTCGCACGAACTGCCGCCCATTCATCACCATGCGCGTGGACGTGCGCGGCGCGGGCGATCCGACGCAGGTCGTGCTGGAAGCGATCGAGCGGCACAACTGCATCGACGCCGTGGTGCGGATGATCATCACCGCCGATCCGGAGTCGGACCTGCTGCTGGACGAGCGCGCGATCCAGTTCGCGCTGCGCGATGCAGGAGCGAACCACGTCGCGGCGCTGACGCGCAATGTCGAGCGCCCGGCGCGGCTGCGGCTCGGCTCCACGCCGGAAGGGCTGACGCCGGTCGAATTGCTGGAGCGTTACCTGCAGACGAAAGAGGTTCCCGCCGACCGCATCGAAGTGCTGGTCGAGCACGCGCGTGAGATATTTGAGCAGGACGATTAAGTGACTGGCGCGCAGAACCTCACCCCTGGCCCCTCTCCGTAAACGGGGAGGGGAAAAGGTGCCGGGGGTTAAGGGGTGAGGTTTCTCCGGCAAGCCGCGCGCATGCCAATGCATTTCGTTCGACTATTTAGCCGCGAACCGCACCGCTTCCCCGCCGCGCCATCGCCGACGACCAAAGATGGAAATTTCGCGCCGGACGCGGTATTACTGTGCGGGAGTGTTTCGCACATATGAGCGAATGAGAGGCGTGCCGTTTGTGCTCGTCACTCTTTCGCCGGTGCTGTTCGATTTTGTTTGTACTTGCTCTGCTAACCGCTAATTGCTAATGGCTAAGAGCTAACCATGCTGCCTGTTCGCCTGGAAATCCGCAATTTTCTCGCCTATCGCACGCCGGAGCCGCTGGAGTTCGACGGGGTGCATCTGGCGTGCCTGACCGGGCCGAACGGCGCCGGAAAGTCTTCGCTGCTGGACGCGATCACCTGGGCGCTGTGGGGCAAAGCGCGCCTGCGCAGCGACGACGACCTGATCCACCAGGGCCAGACCGAGATGATGGTCCAGCTAGATTTCTTGCAGGGCGACTGCCGCTATCGCGTCGTCCGGCGGCGGCAGATGGGCAAGACCGCCCGCCAGGGACGCAGCACGCTCGATCTGTGGGTGTGGGACGAGGCCAAGCAGACGTGGCAGCAGATCAGCGCGCCGTCGATCCGCGAGACGGACCGCAAAATCGTCGAACTGCTGCGCCTCGACTACGAGACGTTTATCCATTCCGCCTTCTTGCAGCAGGGCCGCGCCGACGCTTTCACCACCAAACCGCCGCGCGAGCGCAAGGAAATCCTTGGTAGCATCCTCGGGTTGGATCAGTGGCAAACCTACGAGGAACGCGCAAAAAAGCAGTTGCGCTCGATCGAGCAAGAGCTCACCGTGATCGCGCTGCGCCTGCAGGAGATCGAGACGCAGGAAGCCGAGGAGCCGGAGCTCCTTCGCCAGCTTGACCTGGCGACTGCCGCGCTCGACGACGCGATCCGCCTGCGCGAAGAGGCCGAGGAGCTGTATGACGAGGTCGCCGGGGCCGAAGAGCAGATGAGCGCCGCGCAGACGCACCTCGCCGCTGCCGAGCAGCGTGTCCGCCAGCGCGAGGCGGATCTCCGCGAGATCGAGCAGGACCTGGAACGGCAGCGCGAGAAGCTGGCGCAGGTGCAGGAAGTGCTGGCGGAGCGCGAGTCAATTGAAAGCGGCTATGCACAGCTTCAGGCGGCGCGGCAGGCGGATCAGGCGCTGGGCGAGAAGCTGCAGGCCATGTCCGCGATTAAAGACCGGCTGAACGAGGTGGTGACCGCGATCAACAAAGCGCGCGCCGACCTCGAAGCCGAGGCGAAGGTCCACCGGGATCGCATCGCCTCGGCGCAGCGCACCGCCGACGAACTGGAACGCTACCAGTCCGAGCTGGCCGATATGCAGTCCGAAGTGAAGGCGCTCGAAGCCGAAGAACAACGCCGCGACGAGCTTCGCGAAGAGATCGGCAGGCTCAAGGAAGAATTGGCCAGCCTGGACGCGACCAACAAGGCGCTCTACGTCGAGATGCAGGAATTGAAGACGCGCATTAAAGAACTGGAAGCTGCCGAGGCAACCTGCCCCTTGTGCGGCCAGCCGCTCGACGAGAAGCACAAGGGCGAGTTGCTTCAAGACCTGCAAGCCCAGGGCACTGCGCGCGGCGACCAGTACCGGGCCAATGTCGCGCGCATGGAAGAGATCGAGGCCGCGATCCGCGAGCACAAAGACGTGATCGCCGAGATTGAGATCGCGCTGCGGGCGCTGCCTGCCCGGCGAGAGCGCGCCGCCAGCCTGCGCGCCAGCGCCGATCAGGCGCACGATGCGGCGGAAATCATCCAGCGCGAAGCGGCGGCGCTGGCTGCGATCGAGCAGATGATCGCCAGCGGGGAGTACGCGCAGGAGCTTCAGCAGCAGCGCGACGAGATCCAGGCTGAGATCGACGCGCTCGGCTACGACTCCGACGCGCACAACGCCGCCCGCGAAACACTATCCACCTATCACGAGTTCGAGGCGCGCCAGCGGGCGCTCGAAGCCGCCGAGGCGCAGCTTCCAGAGCTTGAGAGCGCGCTCGCCAGCGCCGAAGCGCGGCGCGAGCGCTGGCTCGTCGCGCTGGCCGAGGAACAGGCCGCGGTCGAAGCGGCCAGGCTCGAGATCGCCGGGCTGCAAGATGCGGTCGACGAGGCGCGCCGCCGCG
>CBINGT010000461.1:0-3223 GCA_966250245.1 uncultured Anaerolineae bacterium | reverse complement strand
CCACGGTGCGCCATGCCGATGGACACCAGCCGCGTGCCGTGTTCCGCCGCCATACATATCAGCTCGTCGATCATGGGGATCATGATGTCCAGCCCCTCGATCGAGAAGCGGTGCTTGCCGGGGAAAATGCGGTGCAGGAATTGCTCGAACGCTTCGACCTCGGTCAGCCGGTCGAGCAGGGCGACCGCGTCGATTGGCTGCTGTTCGACCGAGAACCGGCGGCTTTCGATTGCATCGCGCAGCCAGTCGCGCTCTTCCCAGATGCGAATGTCGTTCGTATCGAACCCGATGGTGGACGAGTAGATGCGGCGCAGCGCCTCGATGGCTTCGAGCGCGTTCGCCGCTCCGGTAGCTGCCGGTCCGCCAACCAGGCTCGCGGGCAATTCGCGGAGCGCAGCTTCGGTGAGTCCGTGCGCCTCGAAGCTCAGCATCGGATCGCCGACTGGCTCGGAGCCAAGCGGGTCGAGGTGCGCCGCCAGATGCCCATACGTGCGGATCATCGTCGCGAGGTTAGCGACGCCGATCACCGTTTCCAGCGCGATTCCCGCCGGGGCCAGCGCGCCGTTGCCGCGCGCCGCGCCATCAGTTGGCGGGCGCCATTGCTCGAAGATGCGGCGTGTCTCTTCGTCTACCAGACCGGGATCGATGCGATAGCGTTCGTAGAGTTCGAGAATGTATGCGGCGTTTGGGCCGGGAAACTCGCGCCAGAAGCTCATGCCTACCCCTGTCTTCGCTGCCGGGCGCCAGGGGTGGCGCGCCGGGGCGTATTACACGAGATTATAGACAAATTGCCCGCGTATTGGGCAAGCTGCTGGGCAGGGTGCCGAAACAGATCGCATTTGCGCCTGTTTGCGCCGGAAGCGCCAATCGATTGAGCCGGGCGCAGCCGAATAAAAACCCGCGACCGGGTGAGGGTCGCGGGCGGAAAAGTGAGTGGGACGATTGGGGTTACGACGCTCGCCAGAACCGGCTGTTCTCGGCGGTGATGACGACCACGCCGGTGTCGACGTTCGGGGGCAGCGGGGAGATCCCGGCCGCCTGCCAGTCGCTCACCGACTTGATCAGGCCGTTGCGGACGGCGTAGAGCATCAGCGTGCCCCAGAAGCCCATCTGCCAGGTGCCCTGGGCCAGGGTCGCGCCCAGCTCGCCGCTGTCGATCAGGTCGAGCGTGCCTTCGTCGTAGTCGAAGCCGATGATCGGAATCTGCCCGCTGAGGCCCGCCTCGCGGACCGCCTGGCCCACGCCGACCGCGCCCAGCGCGTCGGTCGCGAAGATACCCTTGATATCCGGGTTGGCGATCAGCAGGGCCGACATCTTCTCAGCGGCCATGGTCGAGTTGTTCTGGTCGTCGATGATCAGGTCGTCGGACGTGGTGACGCCGGGGAACTCGGCGGCCAGCGTCTCGATGAAGCCCTGACGGCGCTGGACGTGGTTGAGCTGCGCGGCGACGCTGGAGATCGCCACCTTGCCCTCGCCCACCAGCGGGCCGAGGTAACGCGCGGCGACGACGCCCGCGTAGTAGTTGCCCGTGCCGACGAAGCTGTACCGCTTGCTGAGCGGAGAGTCCGCGTCGAAGCAGACGACCGGGATGCCCGCGTCAATCGCCGAGTTGATCGGCTCGATGAACGCGTCCGGGTTGGCGATCGTCGGCAGGATGCCGGCCGGGTTCTGGCTGGCGACTTCTTCGAAGACGCGCACTTCGGCGGTAATGTCGTTTTCCGGCGAGCCGGTGTACTCGACGCTCACGCCCAGGAACTCGGCGGCGTCTTGCATCCCACGGAAGCAGTCCTTCCAGTAGTCGATCCCCGACGCAAACGTCACCATGTAATAACGCTGGTCTTCTTGGGCGACGGCCTTTCGCAGCCCGCTGGGGATCGCGGCGGCTGCGGCTGCAAGAGCACTGTTTCTCAGAAATTCGCGACGGTTCATAAGAATCCTCTCACTCTCTCTGCTAATTGTCTGCCCGATCACCGGCTAAAAGCCGGACCGAACCCGCTATAAGTTGCTGGACGCCTGGGCGTCCGTCTTCTTGGCGCGCGGACGCGCCGCAAGCCGCTGGCTGAGCACATCCGACCCCACTGCGAGCAGCAGGATCACGCCCATCACCAGGTTCTGCCAGTAGACCGGCACGCTAAGCTGCACCATGCCGTTATTGATAAAGCCGACGAAGATCAGGCCGAGCAGCGCGCCGAGGACCGTTCCCTTGCCGCCGGTCAGGCTCGCGCCGCCGATGATGCACGCCGCGATCACCTGAAGCTCGAAGCCCATGCCCGTGCCGGGGTCCGCCACAGTGAAGCGCGACACCGACAGCACACCCGCCAGCGCCGCCAGCGCGCCGGACATCGTGAACACGCCGATCTTAACGCGATCGACGTTGATGCCCGACAGCCGCGCCGCGTCCTCGTTCCCGCCGACGTAGTAAATCTGCCGGAACCACGCGGATCGCCGCATCAGAATGTCACCGATCAGGATGATCGCCAGCGCGATCAGAATCACGTTCGGGATGCCGAGAAACGCCTGCCCCTGACCGTATTTAAAGAATGTGGTTGGCAGGCGTGCGATCGGCGAGCCTTCCGTGACGACGTAGGCCGCGCCACGCGCGATGCTCATCATGCCGAGGGTGGTGATGAACGGGTTGATCCCTGCTTTCGTGATCAGCAAGCCATTCGCCAGACCGGCCACGACGCCTGCCAGCACACCGACCAGCATCGCCAACTCGACCGGCAGCCCGCCGAACGCCATATCCTCGCGCAGGGCGATCGCCGTCACGACCCCGCCGAACGCATACACCGCGCCGACTGACAGGTCGAAGCCGCCCGCTACCAGCGCCGCGACCATCCCCACAGACATGATCGCCTGCGCCGAGAAGCCCAGCGCGATCGCCCGCAGGTTTCGCGCGGAGACAAAGTGACCGGTTTGCAGCTCAAGCACGATGGCGATCAGGACGATCAGCAGCACGAGGAAAAACTCGCGCGCGCGGACCACCTGCTTGACGACGTTCAGCAGCGATCCAGCCCCGATCGTGGGTGGGGCAGTTTTCTCAGAGACCGTTTTTTGCATCACTGGTTTTTCACTTTCTTGCATAAGCGCGCACTACTTAAAAGCGTGTCTACTGAGCAAGCGCGACCTGGCCGCTTGCGTACTGCATGATGGTTTCTTCGGTCGCGGTGCTGCCGTCGAGATCGGCCACGCTCACGTACATGAGCCACTGCGGCGGGAGGTC